>JAAYKJ010000245.1 GCA_012522505.1 Clostridiaceae bacterium | reverse complement strand
CACATTTCTTTATCAAATCCATCGATTAATTTATGTTGGCGGTACAGTAAATCATATAGCATAGAAGGCTCATAGTCACTCACTCGTGATTGTAACACCAAATCCGCATTACGACCTACCACATTCAGCGGATCATATTGTATCCTTTTTAATTGCCGAAAGCACTGAATTATTCCATCTATCCCCCTATATTCTCTTACTTCATTGAGGTTGTGATAATTCACCATAAAGCTCCTTGCTTCTTCTAATGATATTTCTACTTTTCCTTTATTCATATACGCCCCCTCGTCTTTCTTATTAATATGGCAAAAGAAGTATGACACCTGTATGTCACACTTCTTTGTACTGTTCTAATATTTGATTACAATGAGAGCAAATTCTTTCTATTAACTCTGGCGGTTCAATAACTCTAGCCTGATTAGTTATATCCATACAATGGGCGTGTTTCCTTATGTATATAATTATTCATAATAATTCATAAAGTCTTCTTCCTCGAGTTCGTAATCAATTGAGGATTGTAGCTCCCCTAGTTGATTTTTCCACACATCTACATTTACCCGTATCTTCTGAAACCCTAACTTTTCATAAACGTGTTGAGCTCTAAGGTTGTTTAGGTTCGTATCTAAAATAATCTTCTTATAACCTAAATCTTTAAAAAGAGCATTGATTAACATTGAAAGCAACTTCTTCCCATGACCCTTTTCCTGCTTTGAAAAATCACATATCTTTATGCCTATTTCTGCAATGCCATTACCTTTGTTTCGATAATTCATTTCACCTGTAGGCGCTCCATCAACTTCAATTATAAGATGCCGATGAAATTCATCTGTATCACCCGATAGCTGTTGAACTATAATTTCTTCTGATGTACCGAGTCCATTAGGGAACCCAGCATGAGCCATAACTCTTCCATCATTCCACCATTTACATAAAATAGAAGCATCATTTGAAGTTGCATTTCTAATAGTTAAATTATTATTTCTTATGAACATTTAATATCCTCCAATTTTTTCTGGAGGGTTAAATTATAGTCGCCCTCCTTAAGCTTGTTAATATTACTCTAAAATTATTTCTCATATCATATCACCCTTTCTCAATTATTCTTAAGCATTAATTATGGTATAATCACCATTTGATTATGCCATTGATATTCTATCATATATTCCTGTAATTGGAAAGAGATTGCTATAAAAGCAATCTCAATTTCCTTACATCTTCATTTCAATTTCAACATGATATGACTTTTTCTTTTCGTTGGATAAAAGAACTACCGTCTCAACGTGGCTCGAGTTGATGGCATTGATGTCTTTTATGCCTGCCTGTTCTCGGAAACATATTCACTGCGTTTTTATCACTAACGGGAACATATCTATTATCATAAGAAGAATGCGTCATGCCACCATACAATAATATTCATATCCCTTTATCAATTATATTTTGGATGTCAGGATATTCATCAAGTAGTTTTTCATTTGCTATCTCCAACTGTTTATAATATTCATCATAGGAAGTACTCAGCTCTCTTAATGCAGGAATGAACACATCATTATATCCGCTTACATTATTGAAATCCTTAATTAATGACATAATCGTATGTGCAGGAGAATTTTTATACTCATCTGATTGCTTATATACCAAATATTGTTTTACTGTCTCCTTGTTATTTGATAGAAAATCATCTGGATTCTCAATAGCCTTTTTAGTATTCTCAATTATTTCTTTAATCTGGACTGTATCAATGTTCTTAGTCCCCTCAATCAAATACTCCTGCAAATCTTCTGGCAAATTAAGTGGAGGAGTGTTATCCAAAAAGGATATGATTTTTTTATACGCGGATTGTTGACTGCTCGTTTTAATAGGCTCATTTAAGAAACGAGCAAAATGTAGGCAAATATATCTACCATAATATCCCGGGAATGCCTCTAATAGTTTTTCAGTAATTGTTTTGCTGTTCTCAACCATATGCAATTCCACGCTTACTTCAGAATAATCTTTACCACTGGCTAATTTATCAAGTATTGATTTCTTTTCTTGTCCTCTTTGTATATCTAGTTCTTTTTGTACAGATAAAGTATGTAAGTAACTTTTTGATTCATCAGATAATAATGTCTTAATCTCTTCCGTACTTATACCAAGCTTCCTAAGAATAGATATCTTTTTCAATTGTTCAACCTGAGTTTGAAAATTCAACTGTTGTAAAATAACTAGTGCTGCTTGTGTTTGTTCTAAGAAAATATCAACAGGGCAACTCAGCCTAATTCATTTTATGCTCTGCTCAATTTCTCGACAGCGTCTTCTTCGGAAGATACAAAGAAGATATCTCTTCCTCTTAAAGCTTTCATATATGAAAGCTTTAAGAGGCTTACTTGTATAACCTGAAAAGTCTCCAGCAATCGCAAACCGTAACTGGAAATTGATGAAATTTAGCCTCTATGAGCCAATTTCTATTGTTTTTGCATGGCAACAAGCCTTTATATCTTTTATCGTTTGTTGAAACAATTCCACCAATTTTTCATCTGTGGTAATAACAACTTTTTCAATTTCCGTTTTCATTGATAGAGCGTTCTCGGCCTTGTATTTTCTTGTCTGTGAGATGACGTCCTTTAGTTTTTCTCCAAAAAGGATTATTTCATCATCAAAGGTTTCTTCAGTTTCCCAGCACAACCTGTGTAGGGAAATGCTTTTCTCATGTTGTCTGAAAAAGTTCTGATAAATACGCTCGGTGATGTGCGGCACATAAACAGCATACAGTTTCAACGCATTAAGCATGCAATAATACAAGGCATATTGGGCCGATTGACGCTGCATATGCCCGTGTATCTCAGGCTGATACAAGCGTTCCTTAACAATTTCAAGATAATAATCACATAAATCCTTCCAGAAAAAATCATCAATTGTATGCCGCGCTGACCCAATTTCATATTGCTCAAGCAAGTTTAGGGCATCAATAGTAGTTTGCTTGCAGCGCTCCATTATCCATCTGTCTACAGGCATCAACTGGATGTCTGCATGGATGTCAATATCCTGCAAATGAGCCAGTGCAAACTTAGACGCATTCCATAGCTTTGTTATAAACCTTTTGGCTATCCCCAGTTCGTCAATAGAGAAAAATGTATCTGTCCCGAGCTTGGAGTTAGCAGCCCAATACCTTATAACATCAGCAGAATGGTTTTCTATAAGCTCCTTGGTCGATAACTCAGAATTCCCCTTTGATTTGCTGAATTTTTCTCCTTTTTTAGCAAGAACAAAACCACTGACCATTATATCCTTCCATGGAATTTGGCCTGTGTGATACAGGCTTTTAACGATAGTATAAAACGCCCATGTGCGTATAATCTCATGCGCTTGTGTTCTCAAACTCATTGGCAAAAGCCTGCCTGTTATATCATTTTCTTCGCCCCATTTTGCATTTATTTGAGGGGTTACTGAAGATGTAACCCATGTATCGAATACCGAACTCTCAGGCAAATATTCATTACATCCGCATGAACAAGGCTCACCGGGCTTTGTCTCAAGAGGGTTTACAGGCAACATGTCTTCAGATGCAATAATAACCTTTCCACAGTTCTTGCAATACCATATCGGAAAGGGAACGCCAAAATAGCGCTGGCGGGATATGCACCAATCCCATTTGAGATTTTCCACCCATGACACATACCTGCTTTTCATGTTTTCCGGATACCAATTGATTTTATCGGCTGCTTTTAGAAATAGCTCTTTATTGGTAAGAATATCAATATACCATTGTTTTGAGGGTATAATCTCTATCTCCTTACCGCAACGTTCATGTACGGCAACAGTATGGGTAATGCTTTTTGTCTCTGATAAAAGCCCAATTTCTGATAGCAGTCTGATAATCTGTTTTCTGGCCGCAATAACCTCTAATCCTCCGATTAGGGGAACACTTTCATCTATCGTGCCATCAGGCAGAATGATTTTCCTATAAGGCAGATGATATACCTTATACCACTCTACATCAGTGCTGTCACCAAAGGTTGCACACATAACTGCACCTGTTCCTTTACGAATATCAACTTTGCTATCTGTTAATATGGGAATTTCATAGTTGTACAAAGGAACAGTGGCTCTTTTGCCGATATACTGCCTGTACCTGTCATCCTCCGGATTTACAAAAAGGCAAACACAACCATAGAGAAGCTCCGGCCTCGTTGTGGCAACCATTAAATCTTCTTCGCCTGTTTTAAACTTAACATAATTGAAAGCAGTGTCTTTTTCAATGGATTCCAATTCCGCCTGAGCTATTGAAGTCTGACATTCAGTGCACCACAGAACCGGGGACTCCTTCATATATGCTTTACCATCTTTGAAGAGATTGATAAAAGATTTTTGAGATATTCGCTGAACCATTGGTGCGATGGTTTCATATTGGAGTGACCAGTCAACGGAAAAACCTAAAGACTGCCATAAACCTTTAAATTCCTTTTCATATTTTGTGGTGGTCGCGATACATTTTTTAATAAACTCGCTTCTATGAAGATCTTTGGCAACCATACCCTCTTCTTTCTCAACAAGTCTTTCTGTCGGCAAACCGTTATCATCGAAGCCAAACGGATAAAAAACATTATAACCTTGCATGCGTTTGAAACGAGCAATCATTTCTGCCTGCGTATAGGAAAAAATGTGCCCGATGTGCAGGCTGCCGCTAATAGTCGGCGGTGGTGTGTCAATTGAAAAGATTTCACTTTGACTCTCCGGGTCAAAGCTATAAATAGAGTTATCTTTCCAAAATTTTTGCATCTCTGTTTCTACTTGCCTGAAGTCATATTTTTTTTGCATGGTAATACCTCCTCGATTTTACGAACACAAAACAAAAAGTCCGCCTTAAGCTTTCTTACAATTGCTTAGGGCGAACCGTATGCGTCCGTGGTACCACCTAAATTCAGATATGACTATCTGCACTCTGTCAATACGGGATAATATTACAAATCATCCGATATTGCTTTCCTTTTAACGGTGGAAATTTCCGTTGAAGCCTACTAAGACAGTATCCTTTCGGTTCACAGCTCAAAGGCTACTTCCATGCTTCCGTCACGAAGATTTTCACCATCCATCTTCTCTCTCTGCTTCGGGCAAGCATGTACTCCTCCTTGTCAACGCCATTTTGTTCGTGTTCGTTTATTTTATACTATAATATTTTATTATACTCATAAAGTCTATATCAATGTTCCAGATTTTGCATTAAGTCGCCTTACTGACAAGAAAAGACACCCTGAAAATTCAGAATGTCTTATGGTTATTCATTCATTTCTCAGACTTAGTGACTCAAAAGTCTAAGAATAGTGACCTCTATCTTGCCGCTACATCTCTTTGTGATATTTGTTAATATAGTAAACCATAGAAAATACAACGAATAAATAGACTACTATAAGAGTCAATACAATATACATGTCAACCCGCATGAGCGCAAACACTATAATCAGCGCGCTGTATGCCATCAGCATCAGGTCATACGCTTTTGCCTTTGCTCTGTTACTGATCGCTATGTTGCGTTCATCTTTTGTGTCAATCTCAAGCTGTTTGGCGGCGTTCGGGTCTTTTTTCAAGAGTCGATTCTTTATTGCCGTGCCAAGGTTTCCTCCGAATATGCCTGCGCCTACTCCTAACAAGACATAAGGCAATGTAAGCATATTGCCCTGAGCATCTGGCAGGGATATCGCAAGTACAATCCCCGCAATCAACAGTACAAAACCAAACACCGCAAGCGTGACATATTTCCCCACGCTGTTATTTTTCATTACTTTGATCCTCCTCGTAAATAAATATTTCTTCAATACTCATTTCAAAAAACCTGGCAATCTTGAAAGCGAGGATGATAGACGGATTATATCGTCCATTTTCCAGCGAACCTATTGTTTGCCGGGATACTTCCAAGGCAGTGGCCAGTTCTTCTTGCGTTATCCCTCGTTGCTTGCGTATTTCTTCCAATCGATTCTTCAAAGCCGCCCTCCTCTCTATAATGAAAAGTTTGCTTTCCATTATTATAATAGCATAAAAATAATAAATGTCAAGCTAACTTTCCACTAAAGCTTTTTCAGTATAATCAATGGATCTCGGAAGAAGCTTTCTGTAAATTATGTATTTATTGGCGTGCGGAACCCCAAGCCAGTTTATTTGATATTGGCTCTTTTTTGAAAATGGAACCATCATGGCAGGCACCTGAAGCGCTACAGTTGCCGGAACTCTATACTGAGAAACTGTCCCTTCAGATTCCTCACCCCAGATACTCACTGATGTCACCTTATAATAATAGAAATGAGCACAGTTTTGATCAACCTTTTCCGAATAAACCGTATACCGTACATTGTCGGCAACCATATTCCATTTAAATCTGGAATAATCGTCATTATCACTGAAATATGGCACCTCAACCCTGTAAACCCTGAAAAATGACACCTGTGGATCGTCAGGGCGTTCCCATTCCAGACGTACCCATCCGGCTGGCAAAAATTGATTGAATTCATCCCTGAGCTTAACCGGGGACTCTTTGGGTACAAGACAAACCATGTATATGTAAAGCGTATTATCCTTTGGGTTTATTTTATGCGAAAATTGATTGATTTTCATATTTTTTCTGCAATGACCAATTGAAATCTTCAATAATTTCTTGTTTTGTCATATTGTGCAGTGCTTCCTCTGAAAGATTGCCTGATTCCGCGGTATAGATATTATATCCCGCAAGGCCGTCACCATCGTAATGATCCCAGGTAAACTGAAAAGTGCCATTTGCGCCCAGATCACTTTTTTTCAACGCAATAATTCTGTGTATATCCCTTGGTTTTGGCAGGTTGTTCAATTCCAGGCTTAATATTACCGGCGACAGATTATTGTCATGACGAACCGCCTCGGAAGCAGAATACCCGACAATTATCCTTACCAGTTCTTTCGGAATACCAAATTGTCCTTTTCCATATACTTCACTACGGTATATTACAAAACTGTCGGTATCAAACTCACCAACCTCTTGGGTATAGGCTTCTGTTGCCTTAATAACATTGTTATCCGGGTTGGTCGACTTGAAAATTTGGGCAGGGTCTAGCATTGTAAAAAAAAATAAATATTGGTCAGGGTTTCAGAGATATTCAAACATTTTATCATAAAAATCATAAGCCCCCGCCTCTAAAATACCTTATTCACGATAGTGGTGAAGGCGTAGGATGGATGATTCTTTCATACTCCTCCGCCGATCCTCAACTTAGGAGCTTAAAATTATTTTTTTGTAAAGAGAGAATTTGTACACAAAATATCAAGTGTAGTCTTGTATTCTTGATATAATAGAATATAGATAACGTTATCGAATGAAGAAAAGAGGTGGGCACGTGCGGAATTTATCTGTACTTGTTACAGCTCTTGGGGTGGTTGAAAACAATCTGCGTGAGCGATTCACTGTAGAAGACTTGGCTAAAGAGTGTTATTTTTCTGTTTCAGGCTTACAAAAATTATTTAGATATGTCTTCGGTATCTCAGTTGGTGAATACTTGTCAAAACGCAGGTTAAGTGCGGCAACTCATGAGCTGGTTAATTCAAGAAGAAGTATAACATATATTGCATTGACATATAGATATACCTCTCCAGAAGCATTTTCAAGGGCTTTCATTAAATTCTGGGGGATATCGCCATCAGCATTCCGTAAAGAACATCGCTTTTCTGAATTATTTCCTAAACTCGATTATAATTTTGTAAACGGAGGTTATAATATGTCAGTTCGAAGAAAAGTCGATATTACAGAGCTTTATGATGAGCTCAAGAAGCTTAGCAGTACGTATTTATTATGTGCTGATATTTGCAATCTTAAGCAAACAAATGATACTTACAGTTATTCAGCCGGTGACCTTATTATTGCAGAAGCTGCAAGACGCATTGATTCTTCAATTTCTGACGATATGCTGATGTTCCGCATAGGACGTGATGAATTTGTTGTTTTGACCGGGTATAATTACGCAACTGATGCAGAAGCTTTGGCTCAGAAAATCACTGCATTAAATGGTAACCATGTTACATATGAAGGTAAAGAAATTCCTCTCAGTATGCGAATTGGCATCAGTAGAATACCAAATGGCGGGCTAAGCTATAAAGAAACTTTTGACAAAATTCATGACACAATTGATAAAGTTAAGCAAGACGGTGTTTTTGTTGGAGTTTTGGAAGATTAAAATAATTGTATAACATGGCTCATAAAAGGTGCACACTATTTAGTAAGAGAATATTAAAGAGTGTGCACTCTCCTGTTTAACTAATCCAGGGTCTGAATATTTTTCCGTGTAAATGGAATAATCTACCATACAATACTATAAAGAATGTGTCGCTATTTACTTTGAGCCTAATGAGCCCGGTTTTTTAATCCATTTTTTATCGGTATCTTCCTTTATGAAGAACCGTATTATCTCTCCACAACTCAAGCATATCGCAATACATTTGTGCAACGCCAGTAAAGATACCATTACTAAATTTTGGTCCAACATTCCCTGTTTCAGCAGATTTTCTAATTGAAACACCCTTCTCTATATTTGTGCTATCACATCTTGGACAATTCATAAGTATTTTCCTCCTATATTTAATTTTATATTATGCTTTAACAGATTTGAAATCTGTTTCACATTTTCTACAATTGCGTCCTATATCTTATCTATTCATTTTTTGATATGTATTTTGGGGGTTTTCGCCAATGGCAGCTGAGGATGATATCGGACACGGTCGCCGACATTCAGATAATCATAATATTCTAAAAACTCAGGGTTACTATTGGAGTTGCCTACGCTAAAACGCTTCTTTCCGCTGTCGGTACGAAAACTGACGGTGCATTGGATATAATTCTCAATATTGCCGTCGCGAAAGCGCCTGGTCTTGTTTTTAAGTTCTTTATCCATTACAATGCCATCCCAGCTGCGCTTAGAATTGCTAAGATATTCGGCAAATAAGTAAATCAGTAAAAACGCAACGGATATTCCGCCCCCGAAAACAAGAGCATCCAATGTTTCTACCTCATCGGAAACAAAGCTGACAATCAGAAAAATGATAAATGGCAGCGGAATACCGATGAATATGCAACCGCGTCCTTTTTTATTTCTGTCATCTATCTCCTTTATGCCCTCCGGATCGTTTATACGTCTGGAAAAGCCAACTAATCCCTGCATAATATTGCCTGATAAAGAGCCACTGCTGTGGCTTTGAGCTGCCACAGCACTACCGAGGGCGAACCGAAGGTCACGCTGAATTGCCGTCCGGATTCAGCGGAAATCTACAGAGCGCTCTATCCGAGATCTGTAACGCGGGGCTGGCATTGTCCTCCGATTCAGCAGCCGCATTTTAACACGGTAAGTCTGGACGGCACTGTTCCTGACGAAGAGCTGATACGGATGATTG
>JAAYKJ010000033.1 GCA_012522505.1 Clostridiaceae bacterium | reverse complement strand
CTCACCTCTTTCGGGCGAGATACCGTGCGATGGATGCAGGATAACGGTATGCTTGTAGATATTTCCCACGCAGATGAAAAAACCTTTTGGGACTGCATGGAGATCAGCAAAAAACCGGTTATTGCTTCCCATTCCAATGCAAGGGCGGTGTATGATCACCCCAGAAACCTTTGGGATGAACAATTACGTGCGATCTCTAAAAACCACGGAGTGATCGGCGTTAACTTTTATACCCAGTTTATTGGTGAAACAGGAAAAGCTGATCTATATGCCCTAATCCGGCATATTGACCATATTGCTTCGGTAGCTGGAGAGGATGCTTTAGGCCTTGGAGCTGATTTCGATGGCATGGAAAGCCTGCCAGAACCTATCGATGGCGTTCAGAGTCTGGATAGCCTTTTTAACATGTTGGCCCGGATGAATTATTCCGAAAGAACCATCGCGAAAATTGCAGGCGTGAATTTCCTTAATGTTTTCCGTTATGTTTTTGGGTCAAACAGGGAATAATTAGGGTCTGCCAGCCGGGGAACATTTTTCGTTATCAACCGGTCTAAATATTTTGGACATTGTTAACGTTTTGTCGAACCTTCTTCGATGATATACCCGGCCCGGCGCAGCACAAATGAATTTGAGAGAGGGAGCGAATCATCAGAGGTGCAAAATGGATAAAGCAAGAGAAGCTGCATTGAAAGCTTTGGCAGAAATAGAAACCAAAAAAGCTTATTCCAACCTTGTATTGAAAAAAATTCTGCGGGACAACACTCTGGACGCAAGGGACAGAGGTTTTATTACCGAGCTTGTATATGGTACTGTTACCCGGAAACTGACTTTGGACTGGATTATTTCCCAGTTTTCGAAAACAAAACTATCGAAGCTTTCCTTTTGGGTGTTGCTGATCCTAAGGATGGGTGTCTACCAATTGTTGTTCCTGGACAGGGTTCCCGTGTCCGCAGCCTGCAACACATCGGTGAACCTTTCGAAAAGGTATGCGAAGGCCTCCAGTGGGTTTGTCAATGCAATCCTGCGAAATGTTTCCAGAAAAAAGTCTGAAATCAAGCTGCAGGAAATTCAAACAGGTTCGCCGGTTAAGGATCTATCTGTACGATATTCCTTTCCAGAATTTCTCGTGAAAGCCTGGATTTCAGATTTTGGCAGGGATTTTACCTTGAAGCTGCTGGAAGCTTTACTGGAACGCCCTGATTTCTGCGTTCGTATTAATACGATGAAAACAACTGTTGAAGAAGTTACACAGGAACTGTCCGAAGCCGGGATGGATGTTACACCCGGGCGATTTTTGCCTGAGGCCCTTGTTTTATCAGGTGTTTCAGACATTTCCCGGGCCAGCGTTTTTTTGGATGGCGAAATTACCGTCCAGGACGAAAGCTCCATGTTGGTGGCCCATATATTGGATCCCCAGCCTGGGGAGAGAATCCTTGATGTATGTGCGGCACCGGGTGGGAAGACGACCCATATCGCCCAATTGATGAAGAATCAGGGGCACATAACGGCTTGGGACATTCATGAGCACAAGACCAAGCTCATCCGGGAAACCGCACACAGGCTTGGTATAACCATCATTGATACAGAAACGCGGGACGCGCTGGAACCCGCTGATAGAACAAAACAGCAATATCATCGGGTTTTGGTTGATGCACCCTGCTCCGGAACCGGGATTATCCGCCGCAAACCCGATATCAAATGGCAGCGGGAACCGGAAGATTTTAACAGTTTGATTGAGGTGCAAAAAAAAATATTATATAATGCTGGTAGTATTGTTGTTCCTGGAGGTGTATTGGTTTATAGTACCTGTTCTCTGGATGTACGTGAAAATGAACAGGTTGTACGGGATTTTTTAAGGAACAACCCCGATTTTGAGGCTTCAGGGCTGGATGTGTATTTG
The DNA here is from genome assembly GCA_012522505.1 of Clostridiaceae bacterium. GTDB lineage: Bacteria > Bacillota > Clostridia > DSM-8532 > DSM-8532 > JAAYJG01. Next base: position 3,465 of record JAAYKJ010000033.1, on the reverse strand, counting down.
CCCGAAAAACTAAGAGGCAGACAGGGGAGCAGTGAGGGCATGTTTCAGCTGTTTCCTCATATCGACAACACCGATGGTTTCTTTATCGCACGAATGAAGAAAAAGAACTGAAGTGGACGAGGTTCCGATATGCAAACGACGAATATCTTGGATTTGGAAATGAGCGAACTGAAAAACGAAATTGAAAAGCTTGGCGAACCAGTTTTTCGCGCGAAGCAGCTCTGGCAATGGATATACCAGGGAACCGAGAGCTTTGACCAGATGTCGAATTTACCGAAATCCTTCCGCGAAAAGCTAAAGCAGCATTTTCATATCGGAGGAATGGAAATTGCTCAGAGGATGATATCCGAAAAGGACGGAACTCGGAAATACCTGTTCGCAACGCTGGATGGAAAGGCGGTTGAAGGGGTACTGATGAAGTACCGCTACGGAAACAGTGTTTGCCTGTCTACCCAGATTGGTTGCCGTATGGGCTGCCAGTTCTGTGCTTCTGCCGGGTTGGGGATGGACCGAAGTCTGACTGTTGGGGAAATGATGGCACAGCTTTTATCCATACAAAAGGATATAGGCGAACGGGTGAGCCATGTTGTACTGATGGGTATCGGTGAGCCCTTTGACAACTATGAAAATGTCATCCGTTTTTTGAGGAGGCTTAATGCTCCAGATACAATGGCTATCAGCTATAGGCGTATGACAGTGTCCACATGTGGTCTTGTTCCTGAAATCCTACGTTTCGCGAATGAGGAAATCCCCGTTAACCTTTCGATTTCATTGCATGCACCGAATGACGAAATCCGCGCCAAAATCATGCCAATCGCAAAAAGATATGCATTTGACAAAATACTTTCTACGTGTCATATTTATACTCAGAAGACTGGCAGAAGAATTACCTTTGAATATACACTGATGCAGGGTGTCAATGATGCGGATGAGCATGCTGAGGAACTGGGGAAAAGGCTGTCGGGTCTTCTGTGCCATGTCAACATGATTCCTGTGAATCCGGTTGACGGCGGAAGTTTTTCCAAAAGCAGCAAGGAAAGGGTAGAAGCCTTTAAAAGCATTCTGGAAGAGCACAGGATCCCGGTAACTGTGCGCAGGGAGTTGGGTGGAGATATCTCAGCAGCCTGCGGGCAGCTTCGGAAAAATACCCTTGGGAAGTGATGGGATGGTGGATGAATTTGGAGTACGCTGCGATCAGTGACAGGGGAATCATGCGGGATAAAAATGAGGATTTTTGGAACGTTGTTCTGGGTATGGATGGAAAACCACAGGCGTTTATTGTTGCTGACGGCATGGGCGGGCACGTGGCCGGAGATGTTGCAAGCAGAATGGCTGTTGAAACAATTTCAAACAAAATTGCTTCCCGGTTACAGCAGGATGACAGCGCCGATTCCGTGAAGCGAATTCTGGAGGAAGCTGTCTTGGAAGCCAATGAAGCGATCTACCAATATGCGTTGCAAACCCTGAACGGGTTAGGAACCGGAACAACGTTAACAGCAGGTCTGCTACATAGTGGAAAACTTACCATTGCACATATTGGCGACAGCCGGTTTTATCTAATACGAGAAGGTGCTATCGAAAAATTAACCCGGGATCATTCCTTTGTCGGGGAATTGATTGAAAAAGGAATTTTGGATCCAGAGGAAGCAAGGGAACATCCGCTCCGGAACCAAATTACAAGGGCACTAGGCTATGAAAAGCAAGTGCAGATTGACTTTTATGAACTTGACATACATAAGGGTGATATCTACTTATTCTGTACCGACGGTCTTACGTTGAAAATATCACCGGACGAGCTATTGTCCATGCTGGGTATCGAGGGAAAATTGGATTCAGTATTGAAGCGTATGGTGGAATTAGCGAATCAGCGGGGCGGAGAGGACAATATAACAGCCATTGCTGTGAAGATGTGAAAGGAATAGATAGGCCACACGAATAGGCTGGGGATAAACCGATGCTTTCGTGGCGGGTTTCAATTCCATACTGAAGGCATTTGATAGATTCTCGCAGCGTATAGCGTATTTTGAATGAATAAGGGAGAGGTTCCCGAACAAGTAAAATTCGAGGTGCAGGGATGACAGGTAAAGTTCTTAATAATAGGTATGAACTGAATGAAAGGATTGGAATTGGCGGCATGGCGGAAGTGTATAAAGCACGATGCCGTGTATTAAAACGCTGGGTTGCAGTTAAAATATTAAAGGATGAATTCGTCAATGATGAAGAGTTTCTGGAGCGGTTCGAACGGGAAGCTTATGCCGCGGGAAGCCTGAACCATCCAAACATCGTATCAATTTATGATGTTGGCCGGGAAGGAAACATCCAGTATATCGTAATGGAATATATCGACGGAATCACATTGAAGGATTACATCCTTCAAAATGGCGCACTTCCCTGGGATGAAGCGGCTGATATTGCCATGGCCATCCTCAGCGCGCTACATAAAGCACACAGACACAATATCATTCACCGTGACATCAAGCCCCAGAACATCATTATGACATCGGACAACGTGCCAAAGGTAGCGGATTTCGGTATAGCGCGGGCAGCAACAACAGCTACAGCGACAAGGAAGATTGATACCGTCGGTTCGGTACATTATGCTTCGCCGGAACAGGCACGAGGGGGTTATACCGATGAAAAGTCAGACCTTTACTCGGTAGGGGTAACCCTGTTTGAAATGGTCACTGGGAGAGTGCCATTCAATGCCGACAATCCTGTAACCGTAGCACTGAAGCATATAGAAGAAGAGCCGCCGAAGCCTTCCGATTTTGTTCCGGATATTCCGGCAGCCATGGATGATATCATTCTTCGGGCATTAAAAAAATCAAAAACCGAAAGGTATGATAGTGCCCTTCAGATGATAGCAGAGTTGGATCATTTGAAAAAAGGCCTGTCTGTGGATAGTGATACTGGGAGTCAACAGGACATCTTTGCTACCAGAGTAATCGGGAGTTTGGAGGATGAAAATTTGGCAGGGCAGAAAACCAGTACAAAGATAAAAAAGAATAAAAAGAAGAAGAAAGAAGAAAAGCCCGGTAAGAAAAGAGCAGCCGTTGCCATGGTCTATGTTGTTCTTATCGGCCTTATTTTAGGTGGTTTATGGCTTGTTTACGATTTTGTCGTCCGGGATCTTGTTGAAGCCTTATTTGCACCAAAGGTTACTCCTGTTGAAGTCATCAGATATGTTGGGAGGCCCGTGGATGAAGCGGTTGCCGACCTGATCATGAAAAACCTGCCATATGTGGAACCGGAATATGAGTATGATGATACAATTCCAAAGGGAATCGTTATTTCCCAGAAACCTGCTCCGGGGATAAGCATCTTGCCCGGAGGCCTGACAAAGGTGCAGCTGGTTGTCAGCAACGGGCTGGAAGAAGTGGTGATTCCCGAGGATATCAAATTCGGTGATTATCTGGATGTAGAGATCCATCTGCGGGACGAATTGAAGTTGAAACCCAGAGAGGT
>JAAYKJ010000244.1 GCA_012522505.1 Clostridiaceae bacterium | reverse complement strand
TTTGAAACAGCAGACGCATATCTGTCCGGCAATGTTCGGGAAAAACTCAAGACCGCCCGACAATTTGCCGAAATGCAACCCGATATTTACAGTTTGAATGTCACAGCCCTTGAAGCGGTACAGCCGAAGGATTTGGATGCTTCCGAAATTGATGTGCGTCTTGGCGCAACCTGGCTCCCTCCCGACGTGGTTAAGGACTTTGTTTTTGAACTACTGGAAACGCCCTATATGTACCGTCGTTATATCGACGTTTACTATTCAAACTATACGGCCAACTGGAACATCAAGGGCAAAAGCGACGACCGCAGTGACAACATTAAGGCCAATGTCACTTATGGAACCAACCGTATCAATGCTTATAAGATTATTGAAGATACCCTTAACTTACGGGATGTGCGTATTTTCGATACCGTTTATGAGGACGGCAATGAAAAGCGCGTCCTAAATAAAAAAGAAACTGCCATCGCCCAGCAAAAGCCGGAAGCCATCAAGGAAGCCTTCCAAAGCTGGATATGGAAAGACCCCAAGCGTCGGGAACGACTTACACGGATTTACAATGATCTGTACAACTCCAACCGCCCCCGGGAATATGACGGTAGCCATATCAAATTTACTGGCATGAACCCAGAAATCACTCTGCGCAAGCATCAGGTTGATGCGGTGGCTCATGGAATTTATGGTGGTAACACCCTTCTGGCTCATTGCGTAGGTGCAGGTAAAACCTATGAAATGGCTGCTATTGCAATGGAAAGCAAGCATTTGGGATTGTGTAACAAGAGTATGTTTGTGGTGCCGAATCACCTGACCGAGCAATGGGCTGGGGAGTTTTTGCAGCTTTATCCAAGTGCTAATATCCTTGTGGCTACCAAGAAGGATTTTGAAACCAAGAACCGCAAGAAGTTTTGCGCCCGTATCGCCACCGGCGACTATGATGCAGTAATTATTGGTCATAGCCAATTTGAGAAAATTCCTATCTCCATAGAGCGTCAAAGACGGCTGTTGCAGGAGCAGATATCGGAAATCACGGATGGCATACAGGAATTAAAGGAGGCACGAGGCGAACGTTACGCTATTAAGCAGCTTGAAAAAACAAAAAAGTCTTTGAAATTGAGATTGGATAAGCTCAACGATACCAGCCGAAAGGACGATGTGGTGACATTCGAGGAATTAGGCGTTGACCGGCTTTTTGTGGATGAGGCGGATTTTTACAAAAACCTGTTTCTTTATACCAAAATGAGAAATGTGGCCGGACTGTCACAAACTGAAGCACAAAAATCCTCCGATATGTTTATGAAATGCCGCTACCTTGACGAACTCACCGAGGGACGCGGTATTATTTTTGCCACCGGCACTCCCATTTCCAATTCCATCACAGAAATGTATACCATGCAGCGGTATCTGCAATACAAGCTGCTACAGGAAAAAAGCTTGCAGCATTTCGACTGCTGGGCTTCGACCTTTGGGGAAACCGTGACCGCCATCGAGCTTGCGCCGGAGGGCACAGGCTATCGAGCCAAAACCCGATTTGCAAGATTTTATAATCTACCCGAACTCATGAGCATGTTCAAAGAAGTTGCGGACATCAAGACAGCTGATATGCTGAATCTCCCCGTGCCTAAAGCAAACTACCACAATGTGGCAGTCAAACCCAGCGAATTTCAGCAGGATATGGTAGCGGAGCTTGCGGAACGCGCTGAACGAGTAC
>JAAYKJ010000243.1 GCA_012522505.1 Clostridiaceae bacterium | reverse complement strand
TCGCATGAGAAAACCAGCAGATATTGAAATCGGTGAAAAAACAATAAAAGTCAATTTGGAAAAGAAACGGCAACTACTATTGATACTTGAAACAATGCAAAGATACAAAAAGCAAAAATATCCTTTCCTTGGAAATAAAAACCTTATCTTTGAGGAAGCAACCTATTTTTAAAATACGCCTTATTTTTTACCGTGAAAATGAGAAATAAATACTATTTGTTTTATTTTGCCAATCATTACGTGAATATTGATTATGCTATGGTATATGCTGTTGCAGATTCTCCTTATGGTCAATGGATAAAATACAAGAATAGTTCAGTTATTCATCGCTCAATTGTAGGTGAAAACGGTTCAGGGCACGGTGATGTATTTGAAGGGAAAGACAGTTAATTGTATTACGTGTACCAGGTGCACTATTCAGAAAACAAAGTAGTACCCCGACGAACTTGTATTGTACCGCTTATTTTATGGTGGAATGAAGAAAGTAATCTTTATGATATTACAGTTGATGCAAAAAAGATAATTAAACCGGTGCAATAATACCATAATGATTTAGAGTTTCTATATTTGAAATTAAGAAACCATAAAAAGAAAATAATATGACCAGAAGAATTTACTTTTTAGCTTTATTGATATTATCACTATCTGTGATTGCATGTTCAAATTCAAAACCAGCAAAAGAAAAAGAAAAACAGGAATCGCCGCAGGAACGATGGAGTGTTGAAAGGGCTCAGCGATGGGGAGGAAAGCAACCATGGATTGTTGGAGCAAATTTTTCACCGAGTGATGCATCCAATCAATTGGATATGTGGCAGGCTGATACCTGGAATCCTGAACTAATTGACAAGGAATTGGGGTGGGCCGAAGAAATAGGAATGAATACGATTAGAGTATATCTTCATTATTTCCCTTATCGGGATGATAAGGATGCTTTTTTGAAAAGAATAGATCAGTTTCTTGATATTTCGGCAAAGCACCACATTAAGCCAATGTTTGTCTTTTTTGATGATGTATGGGATCCTTACCCTAAAGCCGGTCCTCAGACTGAGCCTAAAAAACATTTACATAACGCGGCCTGGGTGCAATGTCCTGGTGAGGAAATATTATGGAATCCGGAAAAACATGCACAACTAAAATCTTATGTGCAGGATATTCTTAATTATTATAAAAATGACGATAGAATATTATTGTGGGACTTGTATAATGAGCCGCAGAATACGAATGGTTTGTCATATAAAGATGCAGGGAAAGAAGAATATTCTTTGATTTTATTAAAGAAAGTATTTGAATGGGCCAGAGAAATAAACCTAAGTCAACCTATTTCTTCAGGAGTTTGGGCAGGCGATTGGACAAATCCGGATAGTTTAAGTGTTTTTAATGAATTTATGCTTGAGAATTCTGATGTCATCACTTATCACAATTACAATGATATAGATGATTTCAAGAGAGTTTCGGAAGCACTTAAGCGGTACAAACGTCCTATGATCTGTACCGAATATATGGCAAGGGGAAATAACAGTCTGTTTGAGACAATACTTCCATATATGAAAGAAAAATAATATTGGTGGAATAAACTGGGGATTCGTGGCAGGTCGCACTCAAACAATTTATCCATGGGATTCATGGTTGAAAGAATATACTGCAGAACCTGAATTGTGGTTTCACGATATTTTTCGACAGGACGGAACGCCTTACAGACAGAAAGAGGTTGATGTGATAAAGGCTTTGACAACTTCGCATCTTGACGGGTCAATATCCTCAACGTTATAATATTACTTAGTATTTGGCAACTACTTACCCTGAACTGAATAAGTTGATGATAGAACAAGTGGTTCAATGTTGGAACTCGATCCAAAAACAAATGCTGGTTTTGCACTTCAAGGCATAAAGGCAGAACAGTTTGCCATATGAAAACTTTATTGTAAATCGAACGCAAGGCCGCTGAAACGTTACCGGTAAGGCCGGAAAACCTGAGCCGATGACATGGTATTAACGCAAGAAGTTACAAAAAAGCGAAAGTTCTGTTATAAATGAGCATTCCGATTAAAATCGGGACCCAATAAGGATGATTAAAATATATTCGGGTTGTCCCGGCTTAAGTCGGGACAAGTTACATGATACCACTGAAAATAATTCATTTACCTATGAAACATTTATTATTAAAAATTAGAATAATGGTTGTTGCCGGTGTTCTTTTTAGCACTGTTATTTCAGCACAACCAACGCGCGTGACAGAGTATTCAAAGCACGATTATTATGTTGCAGCATATATTTGGCCATCCTGCCATGACGATCAGCTGGGAAGGAAGATGTTGTGGCCTGAAGGTATTGGTGAATGGGAGGTTATAAAAAAGGG
>JAAYKJ010000032.1 GCA_012522505.1 Clostridiaceae bacterium | reverse complement strand
GAAAACTTGACATGGAGGGAGAATTATGAAACTGACAGGTGCAGAAATTGTAATAAAACTATTGGAAAATCAGGGTATAAAAAGAGTTGTCGGGATTCCGGGGGGCTCAAACCTACCCCTGTATCATGCTCTGCATAACAGCAGTATCCAGCACATTCTGGTACGGCATGAACAAGCTGCCGGCTTTATGGCACAGGGGGAGGCAAGAGTGACAGGCAAGGCGGCTGTCTGCTTTGCCACATCGGGGCCTGGAGCGATGAACCTGTTGACAGCCATTGCTGATGCGAAGCTTGATTCAATCCCGATGGTGGCAATAACAGGTCAGGTGGCAACCAACCTCATCGGAACAGATGCGTTTCAGGAAGTTGATACATTTGGGCTTTCCTTTCCGATCACAAAGCATAGCTATCTGGTGAAAGACGTGGAAGAGCTTTTCAAAGTCATCCCGGAAGCCTTCGCTGTCGCAGAGTCGGGGCGACCAGGACCGGTATTAATCGATATTCCAAAGGATGTGCAGAATGCTGCTTGTTCCTATAAAGTCATTTCGAAACCCGGAGGGAAAGCATCTGCCATGGAATATACCGATAAGAAAGCGATTGCGGCGGCGCAGGATATGATCCATTCCTCCCGGTCTCCTGTATTGATAGCGGGCGGTGGTATTATCCATTCTGAAGCATGCGCACATTTGAAGACTTTTTCTGAAAGAAACAGTATCCCAGTGGCGGTAACCCTGATGGGCCTTGGCGCTTTTCCAGCCGATCATCCACTATATATCGGTATGCTGGGAATGCATGCTGCGCAATTTACCAATTATATTCTGGAGGAGGCAGATTTAATCATTGCAGCAGGTATACGCTTTGATGACAGGGCAACAGGTAATGCGGAAAAATTCTGCTCCAATGCAAAAACAATTCATATTGATATTGACGCAGCAGAAATACACAAAATACGAAAAGCCCATATCCCGATGACGGGAGACGCGGGAGAGGTTCTGAAAGCATTGTTGCCAGAAATTGCGTATCAGAAAAGAGAAGAATGGACAAATCGGATTTTGGAACTGAGAACAAGATATCCTCTGCAGAATCCCGGTGAGAACACGCTTCATCCCATATGGCTTATTCGCAGGATTCATGATGCGGTGCCAGAGAATACACCGGTTGCGACGGATGTGGGGCAACATCAGATGTGGGTTGCCCAGACCTGGCCCTTTACCAGACCCAGAACCTTTTTAACCTCTGGTGGAGCCGGCACCATGGGGTTTGGATTGCCAGCAGCGATGGGGGCAGCCACAGCTGATCCAGAAAAACGGGTCATCCTGTTTAGCGGGGACGGCTCCATCCTGATGAATATTCAGGAGTTGGGCACGTTGGCAGAACAGAATCTGAAGGTGACCATATTTGTTATGAACAACAATGCGTTGGGGATGGTCAGGCAGCAGCAGGAATATTTCTACGAAGGAAACTACATTGCCAGTCAATACAAAAGCAGGCATGATTTTGTGAAAATTGCGGCAGGTTTTGGGATTCCGGGCCTTCTTCTGGATGAAGCAGCAAACGCAGATGGAATAATTGAAAAGGCTTTGAGATGCGATGGGCCCTGTCTGGTGGATGTGCGGATCGCTCCTTCTTTGAACGTGCTGCCAATGGTTCCGCCTGGTAGAAGCAACACAGAAATGATCTGTTCAGTAAGCAACATAGAAACAGGTTTGTGAACTGTAACTTTTCAAGAAGATTGCAATCGATATTAGCTGCAAGGGCTATGTACAAATCAGATGATGGCCGATATAATAAGAGAAAGGGGTTATTTCGTCATTTCGAGAGGATTTATGCTTCAAAAGTTACCAGTTGCCCCAAAAATCCCGCAGGTATTCATTGAAGCCACAGAACAAAATTCAGTCTACAGATGAAAAAAACGAACAAAAGAAAAAGAGGGGTCTTTATGAGACGAGGTTTAAAACTAATACTAACAATTATGTTCACAGTTCTGTTTTTTGTACCGTGTATTACAGCTATGGGTGCTGAAGGCAGCAGGAATATCCGGATTGGCTTAAATTACGGATATGATTCCGTTTCCAGCGTTTCAGCAGCAGCGGAAAATGGAATTGACATCGGATATTCTGATGCGGAAGGAACCTTCCGGTTGCTTTGCGAGCAGCCGGACAATAAGGTGGTTAATATTCGAAAAGACGGGAATTTTGTGAAGACAGCCGCAGGAGAACTGATAGAATATTCCCCGACAGAGGGTGTCCCCTATGCAGGAGAGGTTATCGGCCCCTGGCATATCAAAATCGGCGATAATGTGGAAGATTTTAATATGGCATACAGCCTTGCGGCAGCTGTTGATAATTCAGGACTGGATGGTTATGTAGCATATGAAAACGGGTGGCAGGTTTGGACAGGCTTTTATGTTGACAGAAGAAGTGCGGAGGAAGCTGTAGAACAGGTGAAATCAATCCTGGCAACCGACAATGTAACTGTAACACAGGAGAGTTATTCAAGGCTGGTCATTTATGATGCCAGCTTCAATGTTATCATGGTGTACGGGGGAACAGACGGTTATATGCAGGTATGGCCGAAACAGCAAAACAACCCGTTCGTTTTTTCAGCAAACGGAAAGAAATACAGAGGTTTTCTTGAGATCCGCCGGTATACCGATAGTGATATGACATTGATCAATGTGGTTGATCTGGAACACTATTTATATGGTGTTGTTCCGGCTGAAATCGAAGCAAACGCACCATTGGAGGCTGTAAAAGCCCAAGCGGTTGCAGCACGCACCTATGCACTTAGAAGCCTTGGTAAGAACAGCAAATGGGGCTTTGATCTAATGGATACAAACAGTGATCAGGTGTACAAGGGTTATGATGGGGAGCGGGCCTACGCCAATCAGGCAGTGGATGAAACAAAAGGGCAGAAAATGGTTTACAATGGTGCTCTGGCACAAGTTTTCTATTTCGCTTCCAGTGGTGGAATGACTGCAAATGTAAAGGAAGTCTGGGGTTCAGAAATACCCTATCTGGTCAGTGTCCCCGATCCATATGAAGCAGAGACTTCATACCGATATATCTGGGAGAAGACATTGACGGCAGAACAGATCAAGAAAACCTTGTTTATCAGCAATGTAGAGATCGGAGATATTCTTTCGGTCAGCGCTGAAGAATATACACCATCGGGCAGGGTAAATGCGCTTCGGATTACGGGCACAAAAGGTTCCATCACTTATCATGGGCAGGATACCCGTTTTCTGTTCGACCTTTACAGCCAGAAATATACCATTCAGTCGGGTGGAAGTGTTGTTGTAAAGGCTGCGGATGGCTCTTTGAAAACACTGGCGCTTGACGGGAGGACGGTAGTCAGTGCAGGCGGTGTTGGTTTATTGTCTGCGAAAAATCCCACTCTGGCGGTTGTGGGTAGTGGAAATAATGTTCATAAGGTGAGTATGTCCGCTGATTCTTATGTGTTCAGTGGGAAAGGCTGGGGCCATGGTGTGGGAATGAGCCAGGAAGGTGCGAAGGGTTTTGCCCGCCAGGGATACACCTATGATCAGATCCTGAAACATTACTTTACCGGGATATCTGTCGAATAAAGCATTGGGGTTTTAACTAAATATTGCCTTGACAGAGCACCGGCCGCATTCAATGAGCACTTGCGCGTACTGTGCGCCAAAACGCAAGTGCTTTGTTCGTTACCCGTAGTTTCGCCGGGGTTGACAGGCGATAAACGCAACAGTATACTGTTGTCGGCATGGAAAAAGAGGGGAAATGTGAGCAAATGTTGTTCAGGAAGAGCACAGATCTGGCGCAAGGAGGGGTTTGCATAAACGAGCATGAACCGGTAGATGACAACAATACGGCATATCGGCACATACAGCTGAAGATCACCGATGAGGAGGGGATTAGGCTGGATGTATATCTTGCTGATAACCTGCCTGATGTTTCCAGAAGCCATGTGCAAAAGCTTATCGAAGACAAAAGGGTTCTCGTCGATGGAAAATATACAAAAGCGAAGATGAAAACGGCCAGAAACATGATAATCTCGGTAATGCTTCCTGAACAAGAACCATTGGAGGTTAAACCTGTAAATCTTCCCCTTGATATTATATATGAAGATGAGGATCTGATGATCATCAACAAGCCGAAGGATATGGCTGTACATCCAGCGCCAGGGAATTTGGAAAATACGCTGGTCAATGCACTTTTACATCACGGCACCGATCTTTCTGACATAAATGGGAGCATTCGTCCTGGAATCGTCCACCGGATTGACAAGGACACGACTGGGCTGCTGGCTGTGGCAAAAAATAATCATGCTCATCAGGCACTCGCAGCGCAGCTGAAGGATCACAGCATGGAACGGGTTTACGAGGCCATCCTGGAAGGTGTATTGCAGCAGGACAGCGGTACCATTAACGCACCGATTGGGCGGCATCCCGTTAATCGGAAAAAGATGGCGGTTACTCCGGGAAAGGGAAAAGAAGCCATAACCCATTTCGAGGTGTTGGCCAGGCTAAGAGGGGCTACCCATGTCAGGTGCAGACTAAAAACCGGAAGGACGCACCAGATCAGGGTACACATGCAATATATCCGCCATCCTGTATATGGTGACCCATTGTATGGCGGAAGGAGTAGAAAGGCAGATATCGGCGGCCAGATGCTCCATGCCAGGTATTTGATTCTGATGCATCCATCAACCGGAGAAGAAATGCAGTTTGAAGCCCCGCTTCTAAATTAATTCATAAAGTTATTGCTAAAACTTGGGTGAAAACAGGGGATGGTTCTTTCGTTTCAGTCGAAAGAACCATCCCCTTAAATATGTTTCAAGTTTCACTTGGTTTGCTAGCGTTCCTCACGGAAGTATGCGTTTCCAAGATCCTTTGGCGGGTTGTGTTTGCTGCTTTTTCGGATGGAGCCAATAATGATAACCATAAGCGTCGCAAGATAGGGCAACATCCGAAGAAAATACTGATTGACAGGGATGTTCAGGGATTGGATTCGGAACCCCACAATATCCAGTCCGCCAAAGAGTAACGCACCCCAAAGAGCCTTATAAGGGTTCCAGGAGGTAAAAATCACCAGTGCCACTGCAATCCAGCCCCGGCCGGCAGTGATGTTTTCCTGCCAGGAAGGGACGAATACCACCGAAAGGTATGCACCCCCAAGACCGCAAAGAGCACCGCCCATAAGGATATGAACATATTTGTAAAGCGTAATATTAATACCAGAAGCATCAGCAGCGGCAGTATTCCCACCAACAGCCCGCAGGTTTAAGCCCCAGCGGGTATTATACAGATAAATGCCCGAAAGGATGGCAATGGCATACCCGAAGTATACGAACAGATCCTGCTCTAGAAACACCGACAGAATCGGGCCCAATATCGGGATTTTTGCCAGGAAGGGGAATGAAAGCGGGCGGAAATACCGGCTGAAACTCTCCGAAAGCACCTGCCCCATCACATTCTGCCCCCAAAAGCGAGCCATACCAGAGCCGAAGATGGTTAATGCCAACCCGGTTACAACTTGATTCGTTCTAAGTGTAACTGTGAGGAAAGCATATATAAGCGCACCCAGCGCGCCAAAAACACAGGCAGACAACAATGAAGCCAGTGGGTTCTGCGTGGACAATGCGGCCTGAAAACCGGCTACAGCCCCTAAAAGCATCATTCCTTCAATTCCCAGGTTCAAATTACCAGCCTTTTCGTTGTATATCGCACCGATAATCGCAAACAAAAGAGGTGTCCCGGCAACTACGGCGCTTTTCAGAAACAATACAAAAAAATCCAGTGTGTTCGTCATGGGCTTACACCTCCGTTGTTAGGATGCTCTTTCTTTCGAAAACGGATCTTGTACCGAACAAAGAATTCGCTTCCCAGAATACAGAATAAAATCATTCCCTGAAGCACATCAGCGGCGGATTGTGGAATCTGCAGTGCAGATTGAATGTAGGATCCGCCTTGCAGAAGTATCGCAAAAAGGAAAGAGACCAGCAGCACCATCGGGGCCTTCAGGCCGGATAACCAAGTCGTAATGATGGCGGAAAAGCCATATCCACTTGAAATGTTCATCGTCAGTGTCTTGTTTACACCTGAGGTCTGGATCACACCGGTAATTCCGCACAGACCCCCGCTTAAGAGCATTGCAAACAAGATTACCTGGGACACATTCATTCCTGCATAACGAGCTGTGGCGAAGCTTTCGCCAACCACCGCAATTTCAAACCCTTTTTTGGTGTTCCGCATAAACCATGTAACCACAACGACCAATAAAATGGAAATAATCAGGCCAATATGAATGCCAAACAGCTTTGGTAATAAGGCGCTGTCGGGGAAGTTTGCGATTTTTGGGAAGCCCATTGCCTTTGGATCCCGCCACGGGCCGAACTGAAGGTAGGTGATAAACTGTAAAGCAATATAGTTCAACATTAAGGTCATGATGGTCTCATTTGCACCAAAGCGTGCCTTGAAATAAGCTGGGATTAGTGCCCACAAGCCACCCATCAGAAAACCTGCCAGAAATATCAGCGGTAGCATCAGGAAATCAGGGATTCCATCGATCCTTAATGCGACAAAGCTAGCGGCAAACGCTCCCATCAGGATTTGTCCCTCACCGCCGATATTCCAGAATTTCATTTTAAATGCGATCAAAATTCCCAGAGAGGTCACCACCAACGGAATCATTTCCAGAAGTGTGGCCCTGAAACGGATGGTGGAACCCAGTGAGCCTTTAAGCATGTTCTGGTATACCGTAAACGGATTGTATCCCAAAAAGCCGATAAAAATGCTGGAAACTACGATAGCGGCCAGTATAGCAATAAAACGGATGAGGATGATCTGTTTTGTTGAAGTACCAGAGCGGTTTACAATTTGCATGGTGTTACCTCCTCTGTTAACGCGGTTATGGATTCGCCAGCCATCAAAAGCCCCAGCCCCTCCTTTGTAATGCATCGACTGTCGGTGATACCGGTAACCTTACCATTGCACAGAACCATAATTCTGTCGCACAGCTCAAGCAAAACGTCCAAATCTTCTCCGATATAGAGAACACCGACCCCTTTTTGCTTTTGTTCCTGCAGCAGATCATAAATATTGTAGGATGCTCCGATATCCAACCCACGAACAGGGTATGCCGTGATGAGAAGGCTGGGTTTTGCGTCGATTTCACGACCCAGCAAAACTTTCTGAATGTTCCCGCCTGAAAGCTTGCGGATGGGTGTACCGATTCCCGGGGTTTGAATATCCAGGCGATCTCTGACCCGCACAGCTTTTTCCCTGGCAAATCTTCTATCAACAGATACTCCGGGTTGGTTCACATATTCCTTCAGCAGCATATTGTCGATCATGTCCATGGACGCGACAAGGCCCATTCCAAGACGATCCTCAGGGATAAAGCTCATACTGATGCCCCTTTTGATGATTTCTCTAGGGGTGAGCCCCACTATGTTTTCGCCTTGGAAAAGGATTTCTCCTTTCTCCACGGGATAAAGCCCGGAAATGGTTTCACAAATCTCTTTCTGGCCGCTCCCGGCCACACCTGCAACACCAAGGATTTCTCCTTCATACAGATCAAAGGAGATATCATCAAGAACCCTTACGCCATGTTCACCCAGAGCGCTGAGATGATGAACCGAAAGAAGCAGTTTCCCTTTTTCTGCCGGGCACCTTACAATGGAAAGGTCTACAGGTTTTCCAACCATCAGCTCTGTCAACTGCCGAATATTTGTGTTCTTCGTTTCCAGTGTGCATACCGATTCACCTTGGCGCAACACGGTTACTCTGTCGGAAATAGCCATAACTTCGTTCAGCTTATGGGTGATGATAATCACCGCACAACCTTTTTTCACAAGGTTACGGAGAATTCCAAACAGCTTGTCTGTTTCCTGAGGGGTCAGTACGGCAGTTGGCTCGTCCAGGATCAATATTTTGGCTCCCCGGTATAACACCTTAAGGATCTCCACGTTTTGTTTCTCACTGACTGCCATCTCTTCGATTTTTTTGGAAAGATCCATTTCCATTTCGTACTTTTCCATAACTTTACGGATCTTCTCCGTAGCCTTTTTCCTGAACAAAAGGGGAGGCCCTTCTTCGGCAAGCAGGATATTTTCTGCTGCACTCAGAACATCCACCAGTTTAAAGTGCTGATGGATCATTCCAATTCCCAGCTCGATGGCATGTCGTGGAGAGTGAATTCGAACCGGTTTCCCATGGATGGCAATACTACCGCTGTCAGGGGTATAGATACCCGAAATCATATTGACCAGCGTACTCTTGCCAGCGCCATTTTCCCCAAGAAGAGCGTGGATTTCACCTTCGGTTACCGATAGGTTGATATTCCGGTTGGCCCGAATGACACCGAAGGTTTTACAAATGTTTTTCATCTCGACATAAACAGGTCTATTCATGGTTTCATCCTTTACCTTTCGATATTAGGCACCAGGCTCTGCGTGGATTGTGTCTGGTTAATAAGATGTACTTACTCATTCCGGAAAGCAAACCTTCAATGGAATCATTTGCACTCCGGAGTGAATATTTACAAAACCGCTTCAGCTACAAAACATGAATATTGTCCGAATAACAGGCATATCCAGCCTGGGGATTCCGGATCCACGCAAGGTGTTGGTATTGTAACGACTTTGCAGTTCCAGACGATGTATACTGGTGAAAAAGCAGCAGGATTAAAGGGGGATCCTTTAATCCTGCGCATTATCGTTATAGATTAATCTGACGAAATGGTCCCAACAACGCCTTCAACGAACCAGTCGATCGAAAGCATTTCTTCATCAGTTAGTTCGGTTCCCTCCGGAACCCTGATATTCCCGGACTGATCCTTGATGGGGCCTTGGAACACCTTGAATTCACCGCTCATGATCTTGGCTGTCATTTCATCAACCTTCTCCTGCGCGCCTTCCGGAGCATTTGCGGTTAAGGGCGCCAGAGCGACAATACCATCTTCCATGCCACCCCAGTAATTCTCGGGTTTCCAGGTTCCATCGATCACTTTCTGAACCTGCTCAGCATAATAGGGTCCCCAGTTCCATACGGGTGCAGTCATATATGACTTGGCTGCAACTTCACTGGTGTCGCAGTTATAGCCAATGGACCATTTGCCGCGGGATTCAGCCGCCTGCTGTGGGCCTGTGGTATCCTGATGCTGTGCGATGACATCACAATTGTTATCCAAGAGGGCAATAGCTGCCTGCTTTTCGGTTGCCGGATCATACCAGGTAGAGGTCCAAACCACTTCAACAGTTGCATCTGGATTTACAGAGCGGACACCCAATGTAAATGCATTGATTCCGCGGACGACTTCTGGAATTGGGTAAGCGGCGACATAGCCAATCTTGTTGGTTTCGGTTTTCATGCCGGCAACGATTCCGGAAAGGTATCGTGGCTGATAGATTCTGCCGAAGTAATTCAGCATATTGTCAGCCGACTTACTCCCCGAGCAGTGCAGGAAAGTCACATCGGGATAATCTTGGGCAATATCATGCATATAATCCATATACCCATAGGAATTGGCAAAAATGATGGTACAGCCCTGATCGATCAGCGACTGCATGACTGCCACGCTGGAGTTGTCAGCATCACTGACGTTTTCCTGATATAGAATTTCAACCTTATCGCCCAGCTTTTCCTGAAGATAAAGTCTGCCCTGATCATGCGCATAGGTATATCCTTTGTCTTCTGCAGAACCGATATAAACAAACCCGACCTTCACCTTTTCCTCTTTATTATTTGCTCCGCCCTGGCCATCACAGCCTGTTAACACCATGGTAAGGCAGAGTACCGCCAGTACCAGACCAAATAAACTCTTGAATCTTTTTCTCATTTTCATGCCTCCCTGAAACTAATATTATTATCCTTTAAAGAATCTATTACAACAAGGGACTCCACGCGGACTCCCTGGCTGCGCAACATTTTTCCTCCTGGTTGAAAGCCCTTTTCAATAACGATTCCAACGCCTGAAAGGTTGGCACATGCCTGACGGGCAATGTCCAAAAGGCCTAAAACAGCCTGCCCATTGGCAAGAAAATCATCGATTACAAGGATATTCTCGCCGGGGGAAAGAAACTGCTTCGCGATGGAAATGGTATATTCTGTTCTCTTCGTATAAGAGTATACTTTTCCCTGATACACATCCAGGGACATATTCCTGCCAGCATGCTTCTTGGCAAAGACAACGGGGACATTAAAATGGTACCCTGCACATAATGCAAATGCGATACCGGATGTTTCAATTGTCAAAATTTTATCAATTTGCGTATGCGTATTTTGAAACCGTTGGTAAAATTCCCTGCCTGTTTCGAAGGCCAAAAGGGGGTCAATCTGGTGGTTAATGAACGAATCTACCTTCAGAATGTCGCCATCGAGAACCTTACCATCCTTCAATATACGCTGCTTTAACAGATCCATAAATGAAAACCCCTAGCTATGAAAGACGGTTAATTAATAATCCTTATTCTACAACAATCCTTAGCAGGAAACAACACAATCTGCAAATATCCTGAAAAAGAATTTATCAAATGCTTCTAAGACCACGGGGTGTCAGTTGCCGATATTATGAAGGAAGAGTGAAATAATCATTCTATCGCGCTGATAGTGTGGTATAATGGGGTAAGGAGTTTTTTGAAAGAGTGGCAGCAAAAAAAGGTGTTTTCAGCATTGAAAGATGCTGGTATTTAGGAGGGAAATAACGTATTGTTTTCCAGGAAAATGAAAAGAATGAAGCGATACGATATATGTATATTGCTTTTCGCGGTATGGATGACGATCAGTGGGTGTGATGTGAACTCGCCCTCAAAGGGAAGCCCTGAAGTATCACCCACCCCTGCGGTAACGGAATATCCTGCAGACACCAGTCAGACAGGAGCAGAAAAACCGATCGCTGAGCCATCTGAAGCACCACGCACCGAAATTAAAGCAGAATCAGTCAGAGACATGGCGCAGCTGGTATTCGACGATTGTGAGCCATCCTCGCTGCTTGCTTACGTGAATAGACATATGGGGAGGGTTTCTGTTTCGGAGGCCGATGATATGCTCCTCATACTGGAGAGCGTTCAGAAGGCATGGCTGGATTATTACCTGAACATCGGAACGAACGCCGGGCAGTATGAGAGGTCAGAATGGGTTCAGGAGCTTACAGATAACGGTTTTCGATTGGAAATGGTTGATAACAGGGAAGTTCCAGTAATGGATTACATGATCTATGAGAAGTGGTCCGATCAGATATCCGAATGGTTCCGTGATTATATCACCATCATCAAGACAGAAAATGATGCTCCAGCGGTTAGAGCAGGCCAACTGTCCATCTCAAAGGAAGAATTGGAGGAACGACTGATATCCGCTTCGGTTTACATTGAAAATTATCCCCTTTCGGTCCGGGTGAACGAGGTCATTGACCTTTATGATTCCTATCTGTACGCGTATCTTTATGGGTATGAAAGGGATCCTGTCATCAATTTCGCTTCAAACACAATATCCAGGGAATATTTTAACCGGTACCGGGAATTTGCACAGAATAATCCGGAACTGAAGGCAGCCGCTCTGGTTTTTGAGTATGCCTCCATGATAGAAAAAGGCAACTTTATGTTGACAGAAGAGATAAGGAAATTTTTAGAGAACATTTTTTCCGAACTGGATGACAAACGCATCGTGGTGCGTAATGATATTGGAAGAAAGATCCTGATGGAGCGCCTGCAGAAGCTTTTGCCAGAGAAAACTGGATTTGTGTGGAAGTGCTTTGGTGTAGGCGGTTATGCCCACACAGCCTGTCTTACCGGCATTCATACCGAGGATGGTAATCCGGTTTATACTATTACCGGCGCTGTCGAGGATCCATATGCAGAGCAAACCGCAGATGAGCAGGATTTACTGGAGCTGCAGTACAGGATACAAAACTATGTGCTGTTCCAGATCAAGACAGCTCCAACCATGGCAGATTCAGATTTTGATGAACTGGAAATTATTCGCTACCCTCTTATCACCGGTCACCGCTGGTATCAATACCCTGAGGCCGATGGAATTGGCAGCGTCGGCATTGAGACTGAGATTATCGGGGTAGTGAAGGAAAATGGCCAATACTATTATGAAGTTGAATCCCGGGATCCAGCCACTGGTGACTACGAAAGAAGACTGCTCCAGGCAGGGAAGGGTACTGTTGCCTTTACAAAGCTTCGCGCGAATGGGGAGACCATCCCATACGAGGTTGGATATGTTATCGATGAGGAGCAATCGGGCTATACAGAAACATATTAAGGCTATTTCCTGCGGCATTGCAATCTTTTAAACTGAATGCTACTATATATTCTATGAGTGCATGCATGAACCGCATGATGAAACTCGAACCCTGGAGCACATTTGCAACAGGTTCTTTGGGTGTTTGGAAAACTGTTGAAGGCGGTTTCGATAGCCTCATGAATCGAATGAAAAAGGTGAAATAATGAAAAAAAACACAATTGTAAAGGTAATTGTTTATGCAGCGATTCCGATACTTACACTTTATCTGTTGTTCCGTTTGAATATTTTCGCCGGTATTCTGGGGCTGCTTACCTACATACTGATCTGTTTGTACTTAACCCGGACAACGATTTACCGGCTGCGCGGACAGATGGAATACCAGAAGGGCAATACCGAAAACGCTTTAAAGTGGTTTAAAAAAGCAATCCAAAACAAGAATGCCGGGATCGAGCTTAAGGTCAGCTATGGCTTTATTCTGCTGAAAACCGGTCGGTTGGCCGAAGCTGAAGAAATACTTTTGGATAGTCTGGAAAAAAGTAAAGATCCAAATGATAAAAACCTAACAAAGTCTAACCTTGCGCTTGTGCTCTGGAAAAAGGGTGAACTGGATAACGCGATTTCCATGCTCAAAGAGGTGATTGCAGAATATAAGACAACGGCGGTATACGGGAGCCTTGGGTATATGATGATCGAAAAAGGAGATCTGGATGAAGCGTTGGAATTCAACCTGGAAGCCGCAGAGTATAATGCGGAAAACACGATTATTATGGACAACCTGGCACACCTGTATCACCTGCGGGGGGAAATGGATAAAGCTGAAGAAATCTTTAACAAGCTGATCGAGAAATCACCTCACTTTCCCGAGGCCTGGTATGATTACGGAAAGTTTCTGGAGGATAAAGGCAAAAAGGACGAAGCAGCCGAAATGTACAGAAAAGCATTATCGTATACCTTCAGTTTTAACAGCACAATCACCAGGGAACAGGTTCAAAAATGTCTGGATGAAGTGAGTGACATAAATAGTATGGAGTCAATCGGATAATTCTTATTATGAAATGCATCAGGAAGGAAAAACCAATGAAAAAAACGGATATCATTCATGAAATGTTCGGTGTAGATTTGAAAATTTTGGAGAAGGCTGACAGTATAGAAGAAAAATGCCGGAGGGTATTTGATGCTATTGATCGTACCGCTGCCTGGAACCAGAGCAGAGTGATTGGGGCGATGCAGAAATACAGGGTGAGTGATACCCACTTCAACAGCTCTACCGGGTATGGCTATAATGACACAGGCAGGGAAGTGTTGGAGCAGGTGTATGCCGAGGTTTTTGGGGCGGAAGCTGCTTTGGTAAGACACCAGATCACCTGTGGCACCCATGCGTTGGCTATTTGCCTGTATGGTGTATTGCGGCCGGGTGACGAACTTTTGTCTGTGACCGGGCGGCCATATGATACTTTGGAGGAGATCATCGGTATTCGCGGTAAGGCTGGCAGCGGCTCTCTGAAGGATTATGGTGTTTCATACCGGCAGGTTGAACTGTTGGAAGACGGAGAAATTGATTATGACTCCATAAAAAGTGCCATTTCAGACAAAACCAAAATGGTTTTTTTGCAAAGATCACGCGGTTATGCTTGGCGCAAGCCCATAACGGTTGAAGATATAGAAAAAACCTCCCGTTTCGTGAAAGAAATAAACCCTCACATTACGGTCATGGTTGACAATTGTTACGGAGAATTTACAGAACGCAGGGAACCAACCGAAGCCGGTGCTGATATCATGGCTGGCTCTCTCATTAAAAACCCTGGTGGGGGGCTGGCATTGTCCGGGGGCTATGTAGCAGGGAAGAAAGAACTGGTTGAGCTTGCTGCATACAGGATGACTGTTCCCGGTATTGGCGGCGAGGTTGGTGCCACGCTGGGGCAAAACAGGGCCTTGTTTCAGGGCTTTTTTATAGCGCCCCATACAGTGGCAGAAAGCTTAAAGGGGGCTGTTCTTGCTGCAGCACTATTAGAAAATCTGGGCTATGAGACATGTCCCATATTTGATCATGAACGCAGTGATATCATCCAAGCTATTCGGTTTAATAGTCCGGAAGCAGTCATTGCATTTTGCAGGGGCATACAGAAGGGCTCTCCCGTTGATTCATTTGTTACACCAGTGCCTGGGGATATGCCGGGATATGATTGCCCTGTTATTATGGCTGCTGGTGCTTTCGTTCAAGGGTCCTCGATCGAATTGTCTGCAGACGCGCCCATTCGTCCTCCATACATAGCTTACCTTCAGGGTGGGCTGGTATATGAACATGTTAAGCTTGGTGTATTATGTGCCGTACAGGAATTGGTCAGCAATAACCTGTTGAACATTCCATAGCTTTATGCAATTGTATTTGATAAAGCAATGCCTCATTTCCGGTGATTGTATTGAACCGGTATTGTGGAGGGAAGAATGTATACTGAAGAAAAAAATAAGGCAATGCAGAGAAAGTCTGTAAAGAAGCCTCGAAGAAAGCTTGTCAGAAAAAAGCGTCGTAAAGGCAGGGTAAATCAAGTTCTGTTGGTTCTCTTTGCGTTATTGTATCTTCCTGCGTTATGGAACTGGTTATTTCATGGGGGTATTGAAACCGAAATTCTTGATTCCGGGCTGTTAGAGCTGTCGATACCTTCCGAAGGTGTGTTTATCCGCCAGGAAACAGTAATAAAAGCTCCCCGTGAAGGGATTATTATACCAAAGGTAAATTCGGCTGAGCGGGTCCCCAATCAGTATGAATTCGCAATGCTCATTGATGAGTCCAGTCAAGTAACGCTTAGGAGCATCGAAGCATTGGAAAAAGATATTATCCGTCAGGTTGCCGAGAGTTTTCCGACAGGTCTGGAGGATTCCCCGGAATTTCGTGATCAGGTTCAGAAGGAAGTCAACAAGTTGTCCCATATGGCTATACATAAAAGCCCGATAGACATTAAAGCAGTTAAAACAGCCTTGGAAAGGTTACTTTACCAGCGAAACAGAGAAGTATTCGATAGCAGGAGTGACAGGATTTATCTCCAGAATGAAAAAAATGAACTGGAACAATTGCGGCAAAATCTGAGTAAAAATGCAACAATGCTCCTTGCTGATTTTTCGGCTCTGGTGGTGTGGGATGACCGACCTTATGATGAAAGGTTCCATTTCGAAAACATTAACAGTCTTACATTGGATGACCTTACTGTAAAAGGGACTGATAAGCAGAATAAGCGGAATATAACCCAGCAGCAGGAGAACAATCTTGGAACGGTAGTAGCAGGTGATTCTTTTGCCGTATCAAAGGATCAGTTTTTTGCACGACTTGTGAACAATGAGAAAAGCTGGTATGTCTGTGTTGTGGATAGCAAAAAAACCGATGGGCTGCAAGTCGGGAATATACTGACACTGAAGGTTGAAAATACAGATTTTCTTATTCCCTGTACGGTTGAATCAGTGCAGCCAATGGGCGATTTGTCGAAAGTCGTTTTATCCTTCAACCGGATGATTGAAAAGACGATCGATCTGCGGTATGTGCATGCAGACCTGATCCTTGAAAGCATTAAAGGGTTGAAGGTTCCGATAAGAAGTCTAACCAATAGGAATACTCATGATAGTACCGCCGACATTGTCTTGGTGCGGTTTAACCGCGCGGTAACTAAACGGGTGACTATTATCGCTCAGCAGGATACCTTTGCGGTTATTGATGCGGTTGAGGGGTCCTCAGACACAGACCCGGTCAGTATTTTTGATATTTATGTGGTGAATCCACAAAACATTGAAGAAGGACAGGTAATTGACTAATGTTAGCGTTGGAAGAACAGAAAAGACTGGAAAACAATTTGGAGATTGTACGTGAGAGGATAAGGTCAGCTGCAAAAAGAAGTGGCCGCAACCCTGATGAAATATTGCTTGTTGCCGTAAGCAAAACGATTTCCACAGATGCAATGGCAGCGCTCGTTCAAAAAAAAGTTTATGATTTCGGTGAAAATAGGGTTCAGGAACTGTTGGAAAAATACGATATATTAGAAGAGAGGTGCAAGTGGCATCTGATAGGAAGGCTCCAAACAAACAAGGTTAAGCATATCATCGGCAAGGTGGCAATGGTACATTCACTGGATAGAATGTCGCTTGCAGAAGAGCTTCAAAAGAGGGCTTATGCTGCAAAACATATTGTCGATGTGCTTGTACAGGTGAATATTTCCGGGGAAGAATCCAAAGCGGGCATACCACCTGCTGAACTGCTCCCCTTTTTGCGGAAGGTTTCTCAATACACCAATATCAGGGTTAAAGGGTTGATGACCATTGCACCAGCTGCAGATGACCCGGAGGATGTGCGATGGGTTTTCCGTGACCTCAAAAAGATTGCTGTTGACATCCAGATGGAAAATATAGATAATATTGCTATGCATTATTTGTCCATGGGCATGAGCAATGATTTTGAGACAGCAATAGAAGAAGGGGCCAATATTGTACGGGTAGGTAGCAGTATTTTTGGACAGAGGAGTTATCCGGCGACAACGGTCTTTCGCTAAAGCATGGACGGCTGTTTTTTTACTTAGGATGAGGTAGGAGGAAGATACAAATGGCTAAGATTTTAAACAAAATGCTGGATTTTGTTGGATGGGAAACACAGGATTATCAGGACGAACCCTTTGATGAAGATGAAATGGATGAGGACATACGATCCGAAAGCCATGGAGCAGTGGCTTCTTCTAAGAAATCACACGGCAAAGTTCTTAATCTGAACAGCAGTGCTACAACAAAAGTTGTCATTGTTTCCCCACGTAACATTAACGATGCGAAGGATATATGTGATCATCTGCGTTCAAACCGATCCATCGTAATGAATGTAGAAGATATTGAAACACAGATCGCGCAAAGAATTGTTGACTTCTTAAGCGGAGCTGTTTATTCTTTGGATGGAAATATTCAAAAAGTCTCCTCCGGTATATTCCTCGCAACCCCTAACAGTGTTGATATTCTCGGAGAAATCAAAGAAGACTTACATAACAAAGGCATTTTCCCTTGGGCTAAATAAGGGAGAGGATGCATGGCTGCAAAGCTTAAAATGGCGGTAAGCATATTTATCAGGGTGACTGAGGGTTTGATTCTGTTACGTCTTATTTTTATGTTTGTGTTTGTTCCTAAAGAGAATAAACTGAAGCAGTTTGTCATCAGCGTAACAGAACCTGTCCTGGCACCGATCAGAAAGATGTTTGCCAGTTCTAGCCTTGGGAAAGATCTGAGAATTGATATTTCCCCTTTTTTAGCGTTTTTGGTGTTTGGCATCATTGAATATGCCATCATTCAACTGATAGCATTGCTCTCGTGATGGTTTGTATTCATGAATACTTCACCGACAAGGTGAGGCTTGAATGCTCCCTGACCAGGTGTAAGGAAGTAATAGATAATACGTGCTGCAAATTGCTTTTTTCCAACAACAGACTACATATGGCGGAGGTGGGGCTATGAACTTTACACCCAACGACTTATCAAATATCGTATTTCGCAAATCGGTTATGGGAGGTCTAAATGAGGATCAGGTATATGAAGTGCTCCAGAAGGTCATTGAAGACTATTCCGATTATATCCATGAAATGATGAAGGTGAAGGATCAGATCATGGAATATAAGGACCGGTTATCTCATTTTGAAAAAATTGAAGATACATTAAAAAACAGCTTGATCCTTGCACAGCAAACCAGTGGTGAGATTATTGCAGCAGCCGAAAAGAAAGCAGAAAATCTGATTACCGAAGCAAACATCAAGGTGAAGAATCTCATTGAGGAAGCCAATAAGGAAGTTATCCGCATTCAGTTTGAAGCTGAAAGGCTGAAAAAGGATTTCACGGTCTATAAAGGAAAAATGAAAAACAACCTTCATGCGCAATTAAAAATATTGGATGAAATCGAGTGATGCCAATCACCAGCGTCATTCTGTCGCTTCCGGAAGGGTAACTGAAAAAACCGAACCAATTCCGATGGTGGTGTTCACATTGATCTCACCGCCCAAATCATGAATAATCCCATATGAAATATATAATCCAAGCCCTGTTCCTTTCCCAACTTCCTTTGTTGTAAAGAATGGCTCAAATATCTTATCCAGAATATCCTTTGGGATTCCGCCTGCGTTATCCTGGATTTCAACGATTACCCGGTTTGCCCTTCGAAAGGATCGGATGATTATTTTTTTCTGCCAGTTCGCAGCCCACGCTGGCGGGTTGCTCATTTGACGATACTGTTCGACAGTCTTTTCATATTCATCCAAAGCATCCCGTGCGTTACCGATAATGTTTAGAAACACCTGTTCCAACCGGTTGTTATCAGCGCATACAAACAGACCCGAGTCCAGATAAAACTCCACCAGTATCGAATGCTTTTCCAGTTGACGTCCGATCAGCTCGAACACATCGGTCATAGGTTTGTTAATATTGGTTTTATCCAGTGATAAAGGTGCATTGCGACCAAATATCCGCAGATGCTGAATAATCTTATTAATCCTGTCAACCTGAGAGTGTATGGATTTGAGCTTGTCATGCAGGAGGTCATCGGTGAGTTTTCCAACCTCCTTTGCTTTTTGCAGGCCTTGAACGATCAAACTGATAGCGCCAAGGGGTTGATTTATCTCGTGGGCAATGCCGGTAGCCATTTCACCGAGAGTTGCCAATTTGCCCGACTGTATCAACTGAGCATCTTTTTCTCTCAATTCGTCGGTTCTGCGTTGAACTATCTTCTCAAGATTATCTGCATAGTGCTGCAACCCTATTTCCAGCTTTTTCCGAACAAGACCAGAACCTATCTTTCCAGCAACCAGGCTTAGAATTGACGTTTCATCAATGAAAAGCTTTTTTTGCCTTTCGGGAATCAATACATGTAACAACCCCAGAATTTCGATGTCAGATAGAATGGGTATATGCACCATACAATAATCGTCCGTAAAACCAGACTTGAATAGCTCATTTCTGATCAATTCCTCACGGGGGACGCTTTCGACATATAAGGAGCAATGGATATAGGAGTCAAAGCATTTTTCGTAAAAAAAAGTGTTACATGATGATTTCGCTTTTGGGTTGCACTGCGCGGAGGCTTGGGTACAAAGCCCAACCTGTGAATATAACTGAAGGCTTTTCACATCATTGCAATGCAAGCAGATAAATGCTGCGGGAATGTCTAAATAATCCTGCAGCAGCTTCAGGATTTCCAGGGTCATCTGATCCAATTCCTGATTCTGATTGATCAAGTGGGCAATTTCTACAATGATGTGCATGAACTTTTCCAGAATTTGTTCTTTTGAGTATTTCATCAGGCTTTATCATCTCCTGGTTCGTTCTCTGCTGGCTTCAATTGCAAACCGAGAATGGTGAGGTCATCATCAAGGGTGTTATCAAGGGTGTTATCAAGCGCGTTCAATACTTCCTGATGGATCAAGTCTACGGCTATTCCTATAGGCTCGGACTTAACCTGTTCAAGAAATTCTTGGAAGGGCAGCCCTCCGGAGGAAGCAATTCTTCCCCAGAAGTCCGTTAAGCCATCCGTATACAGCATAAGTTTATCCCCAGGGGAAAGCTGGTATTGATACACTTCATAATCGGCGTTCTCAAACGAACCCAAAATGGTACCAGAGGATGGCAAAGCGATAAGGTTATTTCCTGAAATCAGATATTGATCGATGTGCCCTGCAGAAGCATACGACATCACTTTTGTTTTTTTGTTGATGCAACCTGCGAAAACGGTGGCGAAGATGCCGGATGGGGTATTTTTACACAACTCCAGGTTCAAAATATTAAAATCATTTTTTAGATTTACTGTCATATCCGTACCCGAACGATAATTCTTCAGATTGGAAAAGTAAGCCTTGATAATGATGGTATTTACAGCTGCGAGAATACCATGACTGCAGACGTCAAAAATGTAAAAAAACAAGTACTCTCCCGCCTCGAATATATCTATCATGTCGCCTCCAACTTTGTCGCAGCTTTTATAGACATAGGCAGCATCAAACAAGTCGAAATCTGGAAGAGACAAAGGGGCATAGTTCATCAATATCAATTGGGCGGAATCGTGCAGCCCTTGCAGGTATCGGTTCTTTTTTATCAGATCCTCCTGCAACTGTCTGTTTTCCATTAGGATATTTTTCTTTTGAATCGCGTTTTCAAGGCTGAGAACCAAGTTTTCCATCTGAAAAGGTTTTTGTAGATAATTATATGCACCTTCCCGCATAGAAGTTATGGCATTTTCCATATCACCATGGCCTGTCAGCACAATAATGCCCATGTCTGGATGCATCTGATGAATTTTTCTTACAACATCCAAGCCAGTTAAACCGGGCATTTTCATGTCTGTAATAACGGCATCGATGGAATCGATGTGTGTTTCGAACATTCTGATACCGTCTTCACCGCTGCTCGCCTTCCATACGGTATAACCATACAGCTCCAGATTAAACTGAAGGTTGTCAAGAATCGCAGCTTCGTCATCGATAATTAAAACAGAAGGCAAAATCCATTCCCCCTAAGTGCACCTAATCATCATATTCCACTAAATCAATGCTTAGTAACATAAATCTATAAAATGTTCTCAAGACTCCCTAGAACAGTATATGTTAACCATGCATTTGGTCAATGCAATTGCACGCAGTAGTATCTGTTGTTATAATAGTACCGAATTGAAATATGCAATACGGAGGAAGAAGCCTTGGTTGTCGGAATACTGAATATCACCCTGTATATCGGAGGAATGACCAGTTTGAAAGATAAAAGGAGTGTTGTCAAAAGCATACTATCGAAGGTAAGGGCAAAATTCAATGTTTCAGCAGCTGAAACAGGCAGACAGGATGATTGGAAAAACTGTGAAATGGGTTTTTCCTGCGTATCAAATGAGGCATCGCATGCTGACAGCATGCTTGCCAGTATCATCAGGTTTGTTGAGTCAGACCCACGGGTTGAAATCACAGATATCTGCTCCGAAACGATACCCGTATAGCCAGACTTTATTCAGCCTTGAGACATACTAATCGAATTTTCTGAACAATGCGATCACTTTTCCGATGATGGATAGGTTTTCGGTAACGATGATCGGATCATACGCATCATTTTGGGGTTGCAGGCGGTAATGATCTTTTTCCTTATAAAAGGTTTTTACCGTTGCCTCATCCTCTATCAGAGCAACAACAATATCCCCGTTCTTTGCAACGTTCTGCTGCTTTACAACCACATAATCACCATCGAGTATACCAGCGTTGATCATGCTGTCACCCTTGATTCTGAGCATAAAGGTTGTGGAGTTTTCGAGATATTTAACTGGTATTGGGAAGGTGTCCTCTACATTTTCTACGGCCAGGATGGGTTGGCCAGCTGTGACTTGTCCAAGAACCGGAATGTTTTCAATTTCGTGATCTGCAATATAGCCTTCAAGGCTTTTGCTATTGTCATCAACAACCTTCAAAGCCCTGGTTTTGGTAGGGTCTTTCGTGATGAGGCCTTCTTCTTCAAGACTTGATAAATAGGCATGTGCTGTTGATGTGGACTTAAAGCCTACTGCTTTGCAAATTTCACGGACTGATGGTGGATAGCCTTTTTCTCGAACCTGTTTGTTGACGAAATCCAAAATTTTTTTCTTCTTGTCCGCGCTTTTGTATCTCATTCCAAAACCCTCGCAATTCCTCAATTTTTAGGTTTATTATACCACAAATTAAAAAAAAGTCAAACAAACGTTCGGAAAATGCTTGACAATTGAACATACGTTCGGTACAATAATAACAGAACGTTTGTTCAGGGGGCGATATTATGAAAAGGAAATATCGGCTAATCAATAGAAAAAGGTTTTTTATTTTCCTCTTTCTGTTAACCACTACAATCCTGCTCATCAGCGCAGTTGGGGCCGCAGCGGGAAATGTTGAAATAAAGCATGATACCGTTACAGTAATGCCAGGAGACACCCTTTGGGGAATTGCACAGCAGCATGCTGGTAATATCGATATACGCAAATATGTGTATGAAATGAAAAAGGTAAACCAGCTGGAAAACGCAATAATCTATGCCGGGCAAAAATTGTACCTGCCCTAAGCACAATCCATAAGCACCAATTCTTGCTCCCAAACCCGTGTTTCATCCCCATACTAAATCAGGTTATCCTTGCCACCATGTGAGAAATTGGTTTATAATGAAGTGAAAGAATGATATTTCAGGGGAGGAGAATATGTTAGTTAAGCAGATATCCATTTTTCTTGAAAATAAACACGGAAGGCTTGCAAAAGTGACGCGCATTTTAGGCGACAATAATATTAATATCCGTGCATTATCCATAGCCGACACAACTGATTTTGGGATTTTAAGGCTTATTGTGAATCAACCGGAAAAAGCCAAAGAAATTCTTGATGAGAATGGCTTTGCAGCCAGCATAAACGAAGTTATTGCCATTGAAGCAGAGGATCAGCCCGGTGGGTTGGCTAAAGCTCTGGATATCCTTGACAGCAAGGGTGTCAGCATTGAATATATGTATGCTTTCGTTGGAAACACAGCATCAAAGTGTGCCATGGTAATCATCCGTGTGGAGAACCCTGAAAAGGCTATACAGGTCTTAAATGATGAAGATATCCTCATCAGCTCGGCATGTGATATATACAGAGCATAAAATCAGCTGTACATACATAAAGTGAAATGGGGTGAATGTTATGGATAAAAAACTATATCTTTCTGATACAAATAAAGTCATCAGCGGGGTTTGTGGAGGAATAGGTGAATATGTAGGAATTGATCCAACAGTTGTTCGGTTGATTTGGGTCATATTATCCTTTATTACTGCGATTATCGGTGGTTGCTTGCTATACATAGCAGCGATGTTCATTATTCCCCGAAAGTGATATAACAGGAAAATCCGTTAGGCCAATGCTCTTCAATGAGCGCTTGCGCAGCGGTTTATCCCCCAGCGATTCGTGTTTTTTAGCCCTTGCGGCAAAAAAATACACTTCCTCTATTCGTGGCCTTTAGGGCACGGGGTCTTGGGAGCAATTGATAAACTGTTGGCTTAACGGATAATCATGTTTGTGTAACTCATCCCGCGAAGTCAAGGATGATGTTTTTTCGTATTCCTGAATTTGTGAAATTCCAAAGTTATTCTATTTGGAGATATCGGTTAATTCTATCCCTCTGTTTTTTTCCATTGCCCAATCGATGGACCACTGATTCTCAAACAGCAGGACATAACGTTCCAATCGATCGGTAGCAAGCAGAGTGGATGATGTCAGGTTTAAACTGCGCGGATCGGTACCGTCGGCGATGAGCCAGCGGGCAAACCTGTGTGGCAGTTTGATAAGTCGCAGATCAACGTTATACTCGTTTCTTAAGCGGTGCTCCAAAACTTCGAATTGGAGCACACCCACCGCGCCAATAATGAATTCTTCAATTCCGATGTCCAGCTGTTTG
This sequence comes from Clostridiaceae bacterium, assembly GCA_012522505.1. Taxonomy (GTDB): domain Bacteria; phylum Bacillota; class Clostridia; order DSM-8532; family DSM-8532; genus JAAYJG01. Next base: position 1,490 of record JAAYKJ010000032.1, on the reverse strand, counting down.
AAAACCTGAATAGCTCCTTCTTCAGCCAATTGCTGTATTCCTTTTTGGAACTGCTTTCTTTTCATCGTATCTTTTGCAGTAATTCTGGCAAAATGCTCCGCAGGAAAAATAGGGATGCCGGTAAAATCAGGGGCGGGTTTAACACTTGTGAGTGTATCACCGATCCGATAGATGCCTGGATCAAAAAGGCCTACAATGTCACCAGGCCAGGCTTCCTCCACAATTTCACGATCCTGTGCCATTAGGTGCTGTGGTTGGGAAAGCCGAATCTGCTTGTCGCTTTTGGATTGATAAACGCTCATGCCCTTATTGAATCTACCGGAACAGATCCGCATAAAAGCGATTCTATCCCTGTGATTTGGATTCATATTTGCCTGGATTTTAAAGACAAATCCATAGAAATCCTGACTTTCAGGCTCTACCATTGTATCTGAAAAAAGCCGTGGACCAGGAGCAGGTGCCAGTCTGAGAAACTCCTCGAGGAAGGGCGCAACACCGAAGTTGGTCATCGCACTGCCGAAAAAAATCGGAGTCAGTTTTCCGTCCAGAACTTCCCTCAGGTTAAAATCATCCCCGGCGATATTAAGCAGCTCAATTTCCTCCACAAGGCGGGAATAGTATGGTTCTCCCAGTAGATCCATGAATATGGGGTCTTCCACCATTCCCTTGTTGGATTCGACAATTGACTGACCGTGGTTTCCACCTGTGAACAATTCGATTTGATTCAATTTTCTGTTGTATACTCCCTTAAAGTCACCGTCAGTTCCGATAGGCCAGTTCATCGGATAAGAACGAATGCCCAGAACATCTTCAATTTCCTGCATCAGATCAAAGGGATTTTTGCTGGCACGATCCATCTTATTGATAAAGGTAAAGATAGGTATACCCCGCATTTTACAAACGTGGAAAAGCTTTATTGTCTGCGTTTCCACGCCTTTGGCCCCATCGATAAGCATAACGGCACTGTCAGCAGCAACCAGCGTCCGGTAAGTATCTTCACTGAAATCCTGATGCCCGGGAGTATCCAGAATATTAATGCAATGGTTTTCGTATTCGAATTGCATAACGCTTGAGGTTACTGAAATACCGCGTTCCTTTTCAATTTCCATCCAGTCGGAAACCGCGTGCCGTGAGGCCTTTCGTGCTTTGACCGAACCGGCCATATTGATGGCCCCTCCGTATAGTAAAAGCTTTTCTGTTATTGTTGTTTTACCTGCATCTGGGTGTGATATGATGGCGAATGTCCTTCGCCGGCTTGTTTGTCGTTTTAGTTCCTTTTCGAAAGCTGTCATCGAGGGTATCCTTTCCGCTAATTGTTTCAACCATATAACCGGAGCATCCACCAGTATTTCTGTAGATCTCTCCTTTTGGTAGTGAGGATATGAATATCAACAGCGCTTAATAATCTGACTATAAATATTTCCTTTACATGTTACATACATTTTTCATTGTAGTCAAGATCCGATGTATATCAATGAAAATGCAGATTT
>JAAYKJ010000031.1 GCA_012522505.1 Clostridiaceae bacterium | reverse complement strand
TTCGGTAAAACCCAAAACGAATACCATTTCGTGCTCTTCGTTCCTGTCCAGGTCAAGATCGATACAGAACGCACCTACACCGTTCATACGGTAAGAGATTGAATTTGAGCACCTCCCTTGTTCCACAGCGATTGGATTCGCTTCCGAACGGTATTTTCCGATAAAGGATTCAAGATTCGTATCAAAGCTGTTTATTTTTTCACCGGTAGCAAAAAAGGTAGCCGCTTTCTCATAATGATGTGGGTACCAGGTGATCAACCCATCTTCATATCTGCCCTGATTGATCTGCTGCACCCAGTCCACATTCTGCTGATCCATTATGGCTTCCCAGAAGCAGAATTCCGCATAGCTGAAGATTTGCAATTGTTTCTTCACATGCAACCGATTTTTCACTTTTACAAGCCATATCTCAAAATCTCTATCATCGGGAACAAAATATGTAACCGATGCGGATATACCTTTATGCTCCCCTTCCAGCACGGTATATCCAAGCCCGTGCCTGCAAGAATACGCATCCAGCTTTTTTTGAACAGGCTGAAACCCGGGATTCCAGAATTCACCGGTTGCTGCATCACGAATATAGATGTACCGTCCGGGCCTGTCCATCGGAATATTGTTGTATCTGTATCGTGTAATCCTTCGGTTTTGCGGATCCTTGTGGAAGCTGTACCCTCCTCCGGTGTTTGAAACAATTCCCCCGTATTTTCCGCTTCCTATGTAGTTTATCCAGGGTGTCGGCGTATCCGGTCTTGTGATCACATATTCGTGGGCTTTTTGATCAAAATAGCCATACTGCATTATTAAACCTCCTGAAAAGAATACAACCTTATTCCAGGAAACAGATTCAATGAGCGATTGGGCGATTTGTGCGCCAAAACGCGGGCACTGAAAGCGCTCCCTTCACAAAACAGAGTATTACCGAAAAAGTGATTAAAAAGGGATCCCTGAAGCTTTGGGTGCTTGAGATGACTTCGAGAACAATACCAGCGCCACTAGCGTTACAATATAGGGGAAAGTTTTCAACAGAATGGGTGGTATTGCCATCAGTGCTGGTACAGCCTGGGATACATTGGCAATGGTACTGGCAAAACCGAAGAAGAACGAAGCTCCAAGAACCCCCAGCGGTTTCCATTGTCCGAATATCAGTGCGGCCAGGGCCAGGAACCCAAGACCACTAACAGTCCCGCTAAACTCTCCGGAATAAGTGACCATTATGATGGCGCCTCCCAATGCCGCGAAGGCACCGGATACAAGAACGCCAAAATAGCGCATGCGGTAAACATTGATCCCTGCCGACTCAGCAGCGTGGGGGTGCTCGCCGCAAGCTCTTAACCTTAGCCCAAAGGATGTTTTATATAGTATAAACCAGCTTGCCAGCAAGATCGCGATAACGATCCAAGTTGTAAAATAGGTTTGGCGGAAGAACAGCGGGCCAAGAACAGGGATTTTAACGAGGCCCAGGAAACTAACATCTTTGCGGGGAACACCCGCCTCGATATGAATATTTCCGCTGCCTGTGATATTTCTAGCCAGGTAAACGGTTACCGCACCTGCCATCATGTTAATGGCTGTTCCACTGATCACTTGGTTTGCTTTCATATGAATACTTGCCACCGCATGGAGCAATGAAAATATCACACCCGCAATTACTGCGGCCAACAGGCCTAAAATAACACGCAAAACAGCATTGGACATAACGGGTTCCAGCTTGTATATGGTCAACGCTGCTGCAAAAAAACCCACCACCATCAACCCTTCAAGACCGATATTGACAACGCCGCTTCTTTCGCTGAACAAACCACCTAAAGCTGTTATCAGAAGAGGTATTGTAAATGCGATGGCATACGGAAAAATTTGACGGATTATCTCCCACATGTTATGCATTGCCTCCTTTTTTCTTTTTGAAGCGGTTCCAGAACCTTTCTATGAGAAGGCTGGTAGCCGTAAAATAAATAATAATGGCGATAATGGTATCGGAAATATCCGGAGGAATTTTGGTTATCGCATTCATAAATCCTTTCCCGGAATGCAGTAGTCCGAAGAAAATTGCTGCGATAAAAACACCCCACGGTGAATTGGAGCCGAGCAAGGCGACGGCAATGCCGTCATATCCCTGTGATGGCAAGACACCTATTTGCATGTTTGAAGCGTAACCGGTGTAAAAGGTTGCACCTGCAAGACCTGCCAGTGCTCCTGCAATCATCATCGATAAAATTACATTTCGATTCACCGAGATCCCTGCATATTCGGATGCATGGCGGTTAAAACCCACCGCTTTCAATTCGTAACCCAATGTGGTTTTATCAAGTAGAAAAGCAATTATGACGACTGCGATAATGGCCAGAAAAAGGCCCAGATTAATATACGATCCGGCAAAAAGCCTGGTAAGCCAAGGCGCCTTCAGGGATGCCACCTCCGGAAGCCTGGCTGATTCGGTTTCCAGATATTCCCCTTTGAAATTGGAAGGAACGATATAATACACCGACCAATAGGCAATCCAGTTCATCATGATGGTGGATACAACCTCATTCACATTAAACCGGGCTTTTAAAAGGCCGGGAATAATTCCCCAGACAGCACCGCTAACAGTGGCTCCTACAACAATGGCCAACAACAGTAAAGGCCTTGGCCAGGAAAAGGATAATCCTATCGCAGTGGCACATAACCCGCCAATCAGCATCTGACCTGACGCACCAATATTGAAAAGTCCGGTTTTGAACGCAAAGGCAACCGATAAGCCCGTTAGTATCAGGGGTGTTGCCGTTGCAAGTGTATTGCCAATTCTTTCAGCATTCATCAACCCTCCCCGGAATAGAGAAATATATCCGGTTATAGGGTTTTTACCGATCACAACCATTAACAATGCACCAGCAACAAGACCAAGAAAAACGGCAGCCAGTGCCTTTACAAGCTCGCTGTTTATCCCTCTTTTCATAACTGTTCCTCCGTATTTTCTCTCTTGATTCCGGTCATCATCAATCCTATTTCATTTTCATTGGTCTTATCTGCATCCACAATATCCACCAGTTCGCCTTGGCATATGACCGCAATGCGATCGGACAGGTCCATAATTTCGTCCAGTTCCAAGGATACCAGCAAGACAGCCTTTCCGCTGTCGCGCTGCTCGACAAGGCGTTTGTGAATGTATTCGATTGCGCCGACATCCAGCCCTCTTGTGGGTTGCACGGCTATGAGAAGGTCGGGGTTACTGTCTATTTCGCGTCCGACAACCGCCTTTTGCTGGTTACCACCCGACAAAGTGTTCGTCGGAGATTGTCCGCCCTGGCCGGAACGGACATCAAACAGCGCCATAACCTAATTTGCGTGGCTGGAAATAGCTTCACGATTCAGAATACCTCTTTTGGAAAAGGGGCTCATGTTATACTTTTTTAATACGAAGTTGTCTTCAAGGGAGAATTCCATGATAAGCCCGTGTTTTTGACGATCCTCTGGAATCAGCGCAATCCCGGATTTCATCCTTTCTCTTATTGAAAGGCCTGCGATATCCTTGCCCTTTAAGCGAATTTTTCCGGATTCTGTTTTTGCCAGGCCTGAAATGGCTTCGACCAACTCTGCCTGCCCATTTCCATCAACCCCCGCAAGGCCTACGATTTCGCCTGCACGTATCTGCAATGAAAAATTCTGCAGCCCCATGGCTTTTTGGTTCTTTACCGATAAATTTTCAATGTCGAGGATAACTTCACCGACCGTGGTCGGTTTTTTCTCCACTGTAAACAAAACCTGTCTGCCTACCATCATATCTGCCATTTCCTGTTCGGTGGTATCGGCAACATTCACCGTACCCATTTTTTTGCCTCGGCGGATGATGGTACATCTGTCGGCAACTGCCTTTATTTCCTTAAGCTTATGGGTGATTAATATTAAAGACTTGCCTTCCTTTATCAGGTTGCGCATGGTGGTGATGAGATCCTGAATTTCCTGAGGTGTAAGAACCGCGGTGGGTTCGTCAAAGATTAAAAGCTCGGCATCCCTGTACAGCATTTTCATGATTTCAACACGCTGTTGCATGCCGACCGAAATATTTTCTATTTTAGCATTGGGTTCGATATACAACCCATATTGTTCGGACAATTCCCGGATTCTTTTCGTCGCTTTTGTGATATCGGCTTTTTCACCTCGTAAGCCCAAAATAATATTTTCGGTTACAGTGAAATTGTGTATAAGTTGAAAGTGCTGATGTACCATGCCAATTCCAAGCGCGTTGGCCACATTCGGGTCGGTCATTCTGACCTCCTGCCCCCGAACTTTAATCATGCCACTGTCTGGCTGGTATAGCCCGAATAGAATGCTCATTAACGTTGATTTTCCTGCTCCGTTTTCCCCCAGCAGAGCATGAATTTCACCTTTTTTCACTTGCAGCGTTATATCATCATTGGCAACTACACCCGGAAATTCCTTTCGTATATTCAGCATTTCTACGATAAATTCCATTGGGATACCCCCTGAAATCAGTGATTGGAGAAAACCGCACGATAATTGTATGAATGTATCTTGCGCATGATTGGGTTGAATAATTTTTGTGCCACCTGATAACCAGATGGCACATCCTAGAACCATAAAACATTCCTGATATTATTCGATCAGACTTCCCTGCTCATCGGATACGGCAATTTTTCCGTCCTGCATATCCTTGAATACCTGAGCTACCTTTTCTTCCACTTCATCAGAAAGGTTTGGGTTTTCACGGGGTATACCTACACCATTGTTCTTGGCGTTGAAGGTAAGAATCTGACCGCCCGGGAATTTTCCGTCCTTCTCGGCTATAACCATATCATAAGCTGCTTGCTCGATTCCCTTCATGGCAGAGGTTAGAATCGCAGACTTACCCTCTGTGTAAATACCTTCTGCGTATTGGTCTACGTCAACGCCCACAACCCAGACTTCCTCGCCTGCTGATGCTCTTACCTTTGCCTCGGTAATCGCACCAATACCAACTCCGCCTGCTGCGGCGAAGATCGCCTTAACACCCCGGTCGTACATTTGGGCTGCCAACTGCTGTCCTGCTGCAACGTTGTCGAAGGATCCTTCGTAAATAACATTTTCAGCCTTGATTGTCATGTTGGTCCCAAAATTATTATTTGCATAAGCCACGCCCTGCTGGAAGCCCCAGTTAAACTTTTGAACAGCAGGAACCTTCATCCCACCAATAAAGCCCAGATCTCCTTCTTTCAGCTGCAGAGCCGTTGCAACACCTGCCAGGAACCCGGATTGCTCTTCGGCAAAGAATATGGACACTGTATTCTTCCCGACCACCACATTATAATCGCCTGCATGGGGACTGCCGTCAATAATCACAAATTTAGCATCCTCATACTTTGACTGAGCATGGAAAATCGCGGTTTCGAACTTAAACCCCGGCGCAACAATTAATTTATATCCTGCATCATACAGGTTTCCGATTTCTTTCAAATAGTCTGCCTCTGTAGTTCCAGCAGGCTTAATATAATTGTTTTCGATACCCAACTCTTCGGTGGCTCTAACCACGCCTTCCCAAGTGCCCTGATTAAATGATTTGTCGTCGATGGTTCCAGCATCAGTAACCATACCCACCTTAAACTTTGCACCACCGCCTGCCGTGCAGCCTGCAAGCAAGAAAGCCGTCATCAGGGCAGCGAGGAGCATAAACATGGTTTTTCTTCCCTTTTTCACAATATAATCCTCCTGTTCTTTATATTGATTCGGCATATCTGAATAATCGTTCCTTCCTGTTCGACCGTATGCCTATTCATATTATAACATGTGACGGTAAAATTAGTTAGTCCTTTAATTTTTTTTAAAGAATTTACAGATTAATTGTAAATAAGGCTTCCGGCATGTTTCGCGCAAGCGCTCATTTAATGAAATTTCTATTCGGATTCGCGAACCAATTGCGTGTAATAATCTATCAGTTCCTGATAGCATTCCAATTCGGTCAATGCTTTATCCGACAATTGATAAACACCACGCTTTACTTTTTCAAACCAACCATAAAAATTGTCGCTCAGGATCCGCCCTGTTTTATCTGGTAAGTTTCCAATTTCCTTTATTCTTTTTATAGAACAGGGGCCATGCTCTTTTAAAACTACAGCAATTTGAATCGCTGTTTCACGGTATGAGGTCACCAGTTTTTTTCGATGGCTTCCCCCTGTATTGTAATCCCCGTGTCTTTCTTGGATCTCATGGATTACGGTCTTTCGTTTTCTTTTGGCTGAAGAAATGCTTTTGGATCGGTCAAAGAGAACCGGTTGGATAACTTCCTCCACAAAGAATTTCTGTTTTCCGACGGTAACCAGCAACAATCCCAACTCAAGCCTCCGTAAAAGATGGCAGATATGCTGCCACCTTTTTCTCCGCATGGCATTGCTGTTTTTAGGAATGGCGATGTATGTGAAATCTGAAATTTTTTGTCTCTGTGTGGCCTGCAAGATCACATCCAGGTTCAGGCTTGTCTTCATTTCAATTACAACAAGCACATTATCCTTTACAGCCGTAACATCACAATGCACGACTTCGCTGTTTACCGTATACCCCAGTGCTTCGAAATAATGCCGAACCGGATTATACAGGTCTACTTCTTTCAGCTTCTGTCTTTTTTCCTTTTCTGCCATGTCTTTTCCTTCGTTCATTCAAGAACATGCAGCCCAAATCATGGCTGACCAACCTTCATAGCTGTTAATACAAATACATCTTTCTGGCCTTTACCTGAATCAGGCAGACTCTCAATATCCAGGTTTCCAAACCCCACATCCAAAAGCCACTGTTCCAGTGCTATTGGATTTAGTCCCTTGTGGGTGTCATGCATGTTCCTGGCAAACTTTTCATCGCCATGTGGAAGAAAGTCAGCAATAAACAATAACCCCTCTGGTTTTAGCACCCTGTAAAACTCCGAGATAATATTCTTAACAACTTCAACATGATGCAGGATCATCGATGCACAGACCAAATCCGCCCTTTCATCGCGAAGAGGGACCTCACTTTCTTCGCATTCCACTGTCAGGATATTGGTTAACCCCTGAGCCTGTGCCTTTCTGTCCAATTCATCCAGCATTGAGCCCGACATATCCATGGCGATAATCCTGCCAACCCTCGAGGCAATCCCTCTGGCAATGAAACCATCACCGGCACCGTAATCCAAAACAGTCATCTCTTTATTCAGAAGATTGGAATCGATCAGTTTATTGATAATGGAATGATCATAGAATTGGGAACTCATTTCCTCCCATTTCGTAGCTACCTGCTCAAAGAAATTGCGTGTATCCTGTTCACTTGAGGAATAATCCTGCGAATTCCCCTCGGCCAGCCATGCCACAATGGCCTTTCTTGAAAAGCGCCATTCCCTCCCGATTTTCCTGGCCGGAACGTTTTCCTCTCTCAGCAGCTTGATGAAGGTTTTTATACTGACACCAAACAACGCCGCTGCTTCCTCCATATTCAGGATCTCTTTTTCCAAACCTCTCCCCCCTGCCAGACATCACCGCTTAATTCTGTATCTCTAAAAAAACATTTTACCCATTCCAGCTGCGCATGTAACGCTCTTGCTCCGGGGTTAATTCATCGATTGTAATACCCAGGGACGCAAGCTTCGAAAAAGCGATTTTACGATCAATCTCCTCTGGAATTTCAAATACACCCGGTTTTAGTTCCCTGTGATGCGACAAGATGTAAAGAACCGCATAAGCCTGTACTGCAAAGCTCATATCCATGATTTCAGCAGGATGACCGTCACCGCATGCCAGGTTCACCAGTCTTCCCTCACCCAACAGATATAGAACACGCCCATCGTTCAGGGTATAGCCCGTAACATTCTTTCTTGATTCAGATATGTCGCAGGCCAGATCTTCCAGATCGGGCAGCCATATTTCCACATTAAAGTGACCTGCATTACATAACACCGCACCATTTTTCATCTTTTCCATGTGCTTGCGGACAATCACCTTCTCGCAACCGGTCACAGTAACAAAAATATCCCCTTCCAAAGCAGCCTGCTCCATCGTCATTACACGAAAACCATCCATAACGGCTTCAATCGCCTTAACAGGATCGATTTCGGTAACGATGACATTTCCGCCAAGCCCTTTCGCCCGCATGGCAATACCCTTACCGCACCAGCCATAGCCGGCGACAACAACAGTTTTGCCCGAAACGATCAGGTTTGTGGTTCTGTTGATGCCATCCCATACCGATTGTCCGGTCCCGTAACGATTGTCAAACAGGTGCTTGCACATTGCATTGTTGACAGCCATCATCGGAATTTTCAAAACACCTTCCTCTTGCATAGCCATCAGACGGATGATCCCGGTTGTGGTCTCCTCACAACCACCATATACATCATTGAGTAAATGCTTCTTTCGGGTATGCAGCGCATGAATCAAATCTCCGCCATCATCAATAATAATATTCGGACCATGCTCCAAAGTGCGATCGATGTGGGTTTGATACTCGTCCTGTGAAGCGCCGTACCTCGCATAAACATCAATACCATCGGCTACAAGACCTGCGGCAACATCATCCTGTGTGGACAGGGGATTACTGCCCGTAACCGCCATTTTTGCCCCAGCTGCAGCCAGGACCTTTGACAGATATGCAGTTTTTGCTTCCAGATGGATAGACAGAGATATTTTCACACCTTCCAGCGGCTTTGTTTTCTTGAATTCTTCTTCCAGGCCGCTTAAAATGGGCATATACTTTTTCACCCATTCAATCTTCTGTTTTCCGGACGGCGCCAAGCAGATATCACGAATCATACTTTTCATCATACCACTCCCTTTGGTCAGCATTCCCGGATCAGGCTGTGAGCAGCCTTTCGGGGTTTTGGGCTTCATTTTACCTGTATAGATATGCTCTCGATCGGGCCTCATAATCAAGTACACATAGTATATCACCTAAAACATGGATATTCAAGGGCTTTTACATCTATGTTCAACTAAATGCACTTCATTTTCAATCTGGCAACTTTCCCTGAATAGAATTTTCCTGGCAAACCGATACCGCACATATAAAGCAATGGCACCTTACATAATAAGAGTGTTGCAATAATCTGTCCCTGTCATACTGAGAATGGTGAAATATTTTCAAAAATGCAGATATGCCCGAACTCAATGGAGAAAAAGCATATCGCAGGATACAACGATGGTCCTTCTTCTATACTTGCTTTAGGGATAAAAATGTGTTGGATTTTGCAGGTGAAACCCTATATTCCTGTTTCTGTAGCGGATTCACCTCGCCACAGAAGGGCTAACAATGCGGAGGAATTTGGATATGGAACTTAAGGCGGTTATGCGTATTGCCATGGATGCCGGTGAAATTCTTTTAAGCAACGGTGCTGAGACGTATCGCGTTGAGGAAAGCATCATCAAAATTTGTAATGGTTTCGGATATTCCTGTGATGCTTTTGTGTTCCCAACTGGTATTTTTCTGACTGTCCGTTCACCGGATGATGAATCGGAGAGCTCTGTTCGCAGAGTGAAAACCAGAACACTGAATCTTTCCAAAATCGATCGGATTAATACCTTTTCACGAAATATGGTCACGAATCCGTCCTCCTTTGAGGAAGCAACAAAAGAATTGGAAGGCATCAGGACCAGCGACTATTATCCGGCCTGGATACGCCTCCTCTGCTCTGCCGTGGTAGCATTTGCTTATGCCTTCCTGTTTGGAGGAAATCTGAACGATGGTATTGTCTGTCTGGTAATTGGAGCAGTTGTTTTTCTATTGAACAGCCAAATGGTCAAATCTGCATACCTTCCGTTTCTCACCTTTTTTATCGTAGGGTTTGCATGTGGTTTTCTAAGCCTTTTATCCCAACTCGTGATAACCGACACCCATGTTTATATCATTATCATCGCCTCGGTTATACTCTATCTTCCAGGCGTCTCGCTGACAAACGGTGTTAGGGATTTGCTTGCAGGGGATCTGGTCAGTGGATTAACACGCCTTGGCGAAGCCGTTTTAGTTGTTTTGGCCATCGGCATGGGCGCAGGGCTTGCAATTTCCATTTCACCTACAATTCGCGCAAGCGCTCATTGAAAGTTAAAACTGTCGCAGTGTAAATATTTGTGGCAGTGGAAGGGTTTGTATGAAACATATTATTATCGCTTTCATTGGAAGCCTGTGCCCGGCAGTACTAATCAATGTGGATAGGAGAAATTTGATTTGGGCAGGCTTTTCAGGTTTGCTGGGCAGGCTTTTGTACGATCATCTTGTAGCGATATATCCAGGCTCAGCACTGGTATCGGTTTTTTTAGGCACGGCTGTGGTGGCAGTTTACAGCGAGGTCATGGCCCGTGTCCGGAAAACACCCGCTACCATCTTTTCCATTCCCGGCATCTTCCCTCTCGTTCCCGGGGTGGACGCATATCATACGATACAGTCGATCACAGAACAAGATTATGTCGAGGCAGCAGTCTTCGGTATAAACGTTGTGGCCAAGGCAAGCCTTATAGCCTTAGGTGTATTGGTTGTATCCGCTGTTTTCCGAAAAATCATGTTGAACAAAAAACAACGATGATTCTTACCACCAATATTAAGGTATAAAAAAAGGGGGCATGGCCCGCCTTTTCTTGTTCTGGTTTATGACCAGCTTCGAACAATTTCTGTTACCAGCTTCGAAAATTTCTCCTCTACCTTTTTCCCCGTTTCCATAACTTCTTCATGGTTCAGGGTCTGCTCCAAAACTCCGGCAGCCATGTTTGTAATACAGGATATACCCAGAACCTTCATCCCCATATGGCGGGCTGCAATCGCTTCAGGGACTGTGGACATTCCGACCGCATCCGCACCCATAGTACGAAAAGCACGGATTTCCGCGGGAGTTTCATAGGAAGGACCTTTCGCATAGGCATAGATACCTCTTCGCACTTCATATTGCAGCTTCATTGCACATTCGGTAGCGACCTGTATCATATCACGGTCATAGACCTGGGACATATCAGGAAAACGGACACCAAGCTCATCCATGTTCGCTCCCCGCAAAGGATTGTCAGCAAAGAAGCCGATATGATCCTGGATCAACATCAAATCACCCGGTTTAAATTGGGTGTTAATTCCACCTGCGGCGTTGGTCAGAATCAGGTTCTCAACACCCAACAGCTTGAAAACGCGCAACGGAAAAACCACTTCATTCATGCTCCAACCTTCGTAATGGTGGAATCGGCCTTTCATTGCCACAACCTCTCTGCCACCCAGTTCACCAAATGTCAGGCTTCCTTCATGTCCAGGAGCCGTGGCCTTTGAAAAATTAGGTATCGCATGATATGGAACTTCGAGTTTGTTTTGAATGGAATTTGCGAGGCTACCAAGACCAGAGCCCAAGACAATTGCAATGTATGGTTTCTTACGGATTTTCAGGCTGAGATGCCCGACGGTTTGTTTTAGCTTCGACAGAGTATCTTCCATAAATATCCCTCCGTTCTGATTCATAATTCAAGCCTGTGACATGATATGACAATACTATCTAAAACCATGTGGTTTGTCAACGCGTTGCTGTCCACACCTCCGCAAAAATAAATTGACTTTAGAATTTTTGCATTGTATAATTATACGAACAAATGTATAATTAAACATTTTTCATGGAGGAGCTGGAATGGAAAATACAGTGAAGATGCCAAAAGGATATAAAGCTGCAGGCGTTTCGTGCGGTATAAAGAAAAACGGTAACAAGGACCTCGCTTTGATCACTACTGATGCCCCGGCCACTGCGGCAGGTGTGTTTACAAGAAATATAGTGAAGGGGCATTCATTAAAATGGTCCATGAACCATATTCATCAGAACCTGATTCATGCCGTTGTCATTAACAGTGGAAATGCAAATGCCTGTGTGGGTCCCGAAGGAGACGCGGATGCAGCCTGCATGGCCGCTCTTGCTGCAAAACTACTCGGGTGCGAAAAAGAACAAGTCTTGCTTGGTTCTACAGGGGTTATCGGATACCGCTTACCGATGGACAAGATTGGAGCAGGGCTTCAGGATGCTTACAGTAATTTAAGTGAGGACGGTTCATTCCAGGCTGTTTCAGCAATAATGACAACCGATACTTTTCCCAAACAGCTCTCACTTGATGTCAAGCTTTCTGGAAAGACGGTCACAATCTATGGCATGGCTAAGGGTTCGGGAATGATTCACCCAAACATGGCAACGATGATCGGCTTGTTGCTGACAGACGCTGCCATATCCAAAGACCTGCTTCAAAAAGCACTGAAATCAGTTGTGAATAAAACCTTTAACCGCATCTCTGTTGACGGGGATACCAGTGTTTGTGACAAGGTTCTTCTTCTTGCAAACGCGATGGCTGGAAATCGTGAAATAACGCTGGAAGACAGTGATTATGCTCTTTTCACAGAAGGGCTGGAAGCTGTGGCAACAACGCTGGCCAAAATGCTTGCAAAGGATGGCGAAGGCGCGACGAAGCTGATTGAAGTGAATGTCAAACATGCCCCTGATAAAGAAACTGCGAACAAGATCGCAAATGCGATCTGTAAATCTCCCTTGGTAAAAACAGCTATCTTTGGGGAGGATGCCAACTGGGGGCGAATTTTAACCGCAGCTGGCTATTCGGGTGCAAAATTTAATCCAGATTTGGTAGATGTGAGGATAGGAGATCTACTCATGTGCAAGGATGGTGCAGGAGTCAGCTTTGATGAGGAGAAAGCCCTGTCTGTACTGAAAGGAAACGAAATTTTCATCACCATCGATCTGAAAATGGGCGATGCCACAGATACCATGTGGACCTGCGATCTTTCATACGATTATGTAAAAATAAATGGCTCTTACAGAACATAGTCCAATACGCTCCTTAAATTAAATATTCAGGATAATATCCGGTGACGTCCTGCATCGAACAACAAATTTTCCGGTAGCCAATCGGACCAAACCATCTACAGGTCTTAGATGTTGTATTTTTCTGTATTGAACCTTGTTTATGTTATTGATAAAATGGTATATGAATATTAGTGGCATGTTTTTTGGTCTATGAATATTTATTGAGGATAAATGGGGGTAATATCATGGCTATCCGTCAGTTCGTAAAATTTGTGGTTGGAGAGCAAGACTTTGGGGTTGATATCAATTTGGTCCGTGAAATATCCAAAATACAGGAAATGTTGAAGGTTCCGAATACACCTCCTTATATTGAAGGATTGATGAACCTCAGGGGTCATGTCCTCACGATATTCAACCTAAGAAAACGCCTTGGGATGCCGGATCAGGCATTCGATGAAAACAGTAAAATCATCATTGTCTGGCATAATGACTTACAAATCGGTTTTACCGTAGATATGGTATCGGAAATCATGAAGGTGGAAGACTCCGACGTAGAAAATACGCCTCCCTCAATCACCGGAATCGACAAGAGGTTTTTGTCCGGTGTTATTAAATCAGGGGATAAAATGATTCTCACGCTGGATTTAACAAAGGTCTTATCGTCCGACGAGGAAAAAGAACTCAAGACATTCATCAAAAAAGCCAAGACCAAATCATAACTTATTTTAATCTCCCCAGCAGCATATACTTACACAGAAGAATTATGCAGCACCTGTTGCATGGGGGTTTTATGATTTTTGTCGTTATTACCCATAGAAAATGGTTAAACATCTTTCTAGTCATGCTCCTATCAATCTTAGTTTTTGGGGGACTGTTTTATGCTCTCCGGTTTCTAAGCCCACAAACTGAAATCACACTGGAGCAGCGAATGTCCTTTTTTCTTCCCTCTCAAGCAATGATGGACGCAATCTACATGACATCATCCGATTTTCCAGCGATTCAGGCAGATTCACTGAACGGCAGGAAATGGATAACGCAGAAAATCGAACAACAGAACATGTCGGAAATTACGTTTCAATATCCAGAAACACTTCGGCTTGACGAAATCCGTAGTCTTGGTCCTGAGATAACCATTCATATGAATTACCGACACAACGATAACAAAATGATCGGCTTTTTCCAGGTGTGGACAATGGAGCGCCCGATGGAGGAGTTTTTGGTACAATCCAAAAAATATTCGTCAATGACCTTTTCAAGCTTCAAGACCTCGGAATTCAAGGTACAATCTATGGAGGGTGTTTTGTGGGAGTATGTTTTTATGAGCAAGACCCAGGATATTCACGGGCTTGAAGCATTCATCGAAAATGCAGATGAAATGTATCGCTTTACCATGTATATCGCACAGGAGAACTACAAGCCAGCATACAAAAAAATGTTTCAGCGGATAGTACAATCATTAAGGGTTACCGGAAAAGATGGATCTGTACAGTGAGCAGGGATTACATCCCAGGCTAAAAACTCACATGTTATGATTTGCAACACGGACGCAATTCTTTCCACTGTTTTTTGCTTTATACAGTGCTTTATCCGCACTGGTTAGCAGCACTGTTTCGTTCTGCGCCAGTGTCGGAAACGTAGAAACCCCCATACTGACAGTTACCGAAGCGGAAATGGTTTTATCCCTTATGGTTAATTTCTCAATCATATTACGCAATTCTTCAGCTTTTTCGAAAGCAAAATCCATTCCGGTATGAGGAAGGAGGATAATAAATTCTTCACCGCCAAAACGTGCGACAATATCATCCTGGCGAATCGAATCCTTTAACATCTGCGCCAGGGTTTTTAAAACAATATCGCCAAACAGATGCCCATATGAATCGTTAAAGCGTTTAAAATTATCGATATCAAACAGGATTACAGAAACCTCATATCCTTGTTGTTGCGCCCGTTTCAGCTCAACCTGCAGACGGTTTTGAAAGAAAACACGGTTGTAGATCTGGGTCAGGCCATCGGTATTGGCAAACTCTTGCAGTTGCTCGTACAACCTGGTGTTATCAATTGCAATACTGATCTGTTGGGTAATGATCTCCAATAGCCTTACATTATCTTCGCCAAATGCCTCAGGGATGCTGTGTTCGATCAAAACAAGGCCATAGGATTTTCCTTTCACCTGCAGGGGAACGCATAAAAGGGATCTTACATTTCTTCCCCGTGTGAAATCGAATTCATCCGGGTTAACCGAATTATTGATAATCGTTCGGCCATGCTCTGCAGCATCCTTCAGATAGGGCGTATTGATATTATCGGTCAGAATTGCCCGATCTTTTTTGTGAACGATATTGGAAACCTGTACTTTCAAACGCTCCCCGCCTATATCATACAAAGCAATATTGGAAGTGCTCACCCCCATCACGCCGATGATGACATCGTTTACGAATTGGAGCAGTTCATTCATGTCAAAGATAGAACTGATCGCCTGGGATATCTGTTGCAATGTAAAAAATTCTGCGATGCTGGAGGTCAATTTCTTGTTGGTATCCTCAAGCTGCAGATTAACTTCTTTCAGTTTGTCATACTGATCCTGTTTTTCCTTCCTTGCTTCTTCCAATTGTGCATACTTCCGGCCAAGCTTATCCACAAGGTTTCGATTATCCTTCTCACTTTGAGTGAACTGGTCGTGATATGTTCCAAGAATGCGTAAACCAACTGTAAAGAATAAGTAAAGTGCTGTTAAAAAAGCCAAGCGCCACAATTGGTGTTGAAAGAAAAAAACATTTTTAAGAGCATCGTGATGATTAGCTAATCTTCCATACAGGATGATGATGTGGGCCACATAACTAAAACATATATACGGAAGGGTGGCTGCAAAACCTCTTGAGATACAGATACTGATAATTGGCAACAGAATAACAAAATAAAACAGAAAACCATACCTTGTCGTAGTGACGAGAAGCAGCAACAGCAGAATATCGGAGGTTTTCATCAGTGCATAAAAAAAGCCGGGTTTGTAGGGGGTTTTGCCCACTATTACCACTCTTAGGACAATGCTAAAGAGCAGCACTAGAAATAAAACTACCTGGGAGATAAAAAGCTTTCTGTTGAATACGGCTTGAGCGGTAACAAAGCACGCAAATCCATCTGACAGGATCAGAAAGAGAGCAACCATCCATAAATAATGCATTGTAACCTTTTCATATTTGTTTAGTTCAACGGGCAAATGTTTGCCGTTGCGATTTTTGCATCTGTCCATGTTTATTCTCCTGAATATTACTTCCTGAACCCGGATGATGGACAATCCTTCTGCTGTTATTGGGGGAAGATAAAAACTGACATACTCTCCTTATCGGCTGAAAACAACATTTTATATAAACACCTTATTGTGCTTACTTATTTTTACAAAATAACCCCTCTTGATTATTTTAGCCTTTTATGCATACAATTGCAATACGATTGTA
This sequence comes from Clostridiaceae bacterium, assembly GCA_012522505.1. GTDB lineage: Bacteria > Bacillota > Clostridia > DSM-8532 > DSM-8532 > JAAYJG01. The sequence continues at coordinate 5,274 of JAAYKJ010000031.1, read as the reverse complement.
ATTAACACCATTCTCTTGTTTGAAATCGTGTTACTGCTCTCACCCAATAGTAATTGTGAAGTATAGAAAACACCGTGTGTGTATTTTTGTATAAAATACACACACGGTAAAGTTCAATGATCACTTGTGCATTGAGTTGGCTGCTCATGAAAGCTTCTGGTTGAAATAATAACAGTATTGTGACAGAGCACACAAATCACATTTGGGTTTTTTGGCATTGCAAATCGTTCTTCCATGCCAGATAAGCCAATGATGCGCCCTCGACCACAAACCCATGGGTATGCTGCTTGTCAGTTGCTCTTCTGTTTGGGCTACATTCTTGCTGTCAGTTAATCCAATCCTGTTGGATATCCTGAAAACATGCGTGTCTACTGCTATGGCAGGTATGTTAAAGGCATTGCTTAACACTACATTTGCAGTTTTTCCTCCAACCCCCGGCAAAGAAATCAGGTCTTCTCTGTTATTCGGTACTTCTCCTCCGAACCGGGTAACAAGTTCGCGACACATGGCAAGAATGTTTTTTGCCTTATTTCTGTATAAGCCTATCTGCCTGATCTCTTCTTCCAATTCCTTCTGCTCCAGCTGTAAAAATTCCTCTACACCCGGATATTTCACAAACAAGGTTTCCGTAACTCTGTTTACCGTTTTATCTGTAGACTGAGCACTGAGCATGGTTGCCACAAGCAACTGGAAGGGCGTCCTGTAATTCAGGGCGCATCGGGCTTCTGGATACATATCTTCAAGCAGGTTCAATACCGCATCAATACCCTCCTGAGGCAAGCGTTTTTTATTGTTCGTCATAAATATACAACCTCACAATCCCACACTGTATACTCGTGCTATGCTGATGTTTTATTTATTCAGTAATTCCTCATATATGGTCAAATACTCTTTTGCTGAATGTGTACAGGAAAAATCACTGGAAAGTCCTCTTTTCACCAGTTCCATCCATGCTCCGGGCTCATTCCGGTACATATCCACCGCCCGTATAAAGGTATCCCGGTAAGCTGCTGATGTCATATCCCTGAAGCTGAACCCGTTGCCCTCAGTGCTGGCGCCAGCGTCAACAATGGTATCCTTCAAGCCACCAGTTTCACGTACGATCGGTATTGTCCCATATCTCAGACTTATCATCTGACCCAATCCGCAGGGCTCAAAAGCAGATGGCATTAGAAAAATATCCGCTCCTGCATAAATCCGGTGGGCCAATTCTCCATTAAACTCAATCCGCACCGAAACCTGCTCTGGATACTTTTTCATATATTCCATAAAGGTATTTTCAAGATATGGATCGCCAAGGCCCAAAAGAACAAACTGGGTATCCAGCGCCATCATATCATCAAATGCTTCAATAACCAGGTCTAGCCCCTTCTGAGCCACCAGGCGGTGAATGACCGCAACCAGCGGAACATCCTTCTGCGGAAGACCAAGCTCGGCCTGCAGTGCTTTCTTGTTTTTCACCTTACCACACAAGTTCTTACTGCTAAAAGCATATGGGATGTTTGGATCATTCTCCGGGTTGAACACTTCATAACTGATGCCATTGACAATGCCGTGCAAATCTTTCTGACGGTTTCTAAGAACACCTTCAAGTCCTTCCCCGAACTCAGGTGTTAAAATCTCTTCTGCGTATGTTTTACTGACGGTATTGATTTTATCCGCGTAGACCAATCCGGATTTCAGAAAGTTGAACATTCCGTAATACTCAACGCCGTCAGGTGTGAACAAAGACTCATGCAGCCCGAGGATATCCAGTATTTCTTTGCCGAAATGGCCTTGATATTCCAGATTGTGTATGGTGAATAAAGTCTTGATGTCTTGGTAGAAAGGGTCGTACTTTTGATATAGTTCTTTCAGTAACACTGCGGCTGGGCCCACATGCCAGTCATTCAGGTGCAGAATATCCGGTTTGAAGTCGATTGCTTTCATCAACTCCAGTGAAGCTTTGCATAAAAATGCAAACCGCGCTCCATCATCGTCATAACAGTAGATATAATCTCTGCCGTAGTAATGATAGTTATTCATTGTGTATACTGTGCAGGAAGTATTATGAATCTGTTTAACGATGCAAGTCCTTTGCTGATCATCCATCTTCACTTGGAAATCAGCAATATAACTTTGACCGGCTTCCACAATCCTGTAACCAGGCAAAACAACGCGGACATCGTGGCCCATTTCGTGCAGCTTCTGTGGCAGTGAACCTGCTACATCAGCAAGTCCGCCGGTCTTGGCATACGGTGCAACTTCAGCTGATACAAACATGATCTTCAATCTTTTATTCATATAACCTCCTAGAAAAAAGGAACAACCCCTCGCGAGGTTGTCCTTGGTTCATTATTGTTTCTCGATGCAATCCTTCAGTGAAAGGTTGATACGGCCCTGCTTGTCAACTTCAATGACCTTAACAGGAATTTCATCACCAACCTTGACGACATCCTCCACCTTGTTGACACGAGAATGTGCAAGCTTTGAAATATGCACCATCCCTTCTTTTCCGGGAAGGAATTCAACAAAGGCACCAAAGTTCATAATCCTTGTCACTTTTCCAGTGAACTGTTGCCCTATCTCAATATCACCGGCAATACCTTCAATAATTGAGATGGCTTTTTTACCGGCAGTTTCATCGGAAGTAGCCACATAGACCGTTCCATCCTCTTCGATATCGATTTTTACACCGGTCTCTGCGATAATCTTATTGATGGTCTTCCCGCCCGGGCCGATAACATCACGAATTTTATCAACATCGATGTTTGTGGTATAGACCTTCGGCGCATAAGGAGATAACTCTGGTCGGGGCTCACTAATCGCCTTCAGCATAACATCATTCAGGATGGTCATTCTACCCTTTTTGGTTATCTCAAAAGCCTGACGAATGATCTCATATGAAAGACCATCTACTTTTATGTCTACCTGAATGGCTGTAATACCGTTCCGGGTTCCTGCGACTTTGAAATCCATGTCACCAAAAAAGTCTTCAATTCCCTGAATGTCTATGAATGTAACATACTTGTCGGGGTTCTCTTCGTCAACCACCAGCCCGGATGAAATTCCGGCAACAGGTTCCTTGATAGGCACTCCTGCATCCATAAGCGCCAGCGTACTGGCACACACACTGCCTTGGGATGTGGAACCGTTGGACATCAACACTTCGGATACAAGGCGTATAGCATACGGAAAATCGGATTCTGATGGAATAACCGGTTCCAGAGCCCTTTCAGCCAAAGCACCATGACCGATTTCACGCCGACCGGGACCTCGGTTTGGTCTTGCCTCTCCTACACTGAAAGCCGGGAAATTATAGTGGTGCATGTAGCGTTTTGTTTCTTCTTCGTCCACACCGTCCAGCATCTGTACATCCCCCATCGGGCCAAGGGTTACATTGGTAAGAACCTGTGTCTGACCCCTCTGGAACAACCCAGAGCCATGGGTTCTGGGGAGTAAACCAACTTCTGCTGATAACGGGCGGAGATCCATCAAGCCTCTGCCATCCACACGTTGACCCTCATACAGTATTTTTTCACGAACTATTTTTTTCTGCAACTTATAGAATGCCTCAGAAATTTGCTGGATTTGTTCGGGATACTTCTCATCCAGTTGCTCGTGAACTTTTTTCGAAACTTCGTCCACGTTTTTATCACGAATGGCTTTATCGTCGTTCATCATCGCTTGTGCGAGTTCATCCTTGCAGACCTGTGCAACATCATTGAAAATATCTTGTGGTACTTCCATGGAGGTGTAGGAAAACTTTTCCTTACCCACTTCACGAACGATTTCTTCCACAAATGCGATAAGACGCTTTATTTCCTCATGTCCCTTCATAATCGCAGTCATCATTACATCTTCGGGAATTTCATTTGCGCCTGCCTCAATCATGACGATTTTATCCTTGTCTGCGGATAATGTAACATACATCTGGCTTTTTCTACGCTGCTCCGCATTGGGATTTATGATTACTTCCCCGTCCACAAGGCCTAAAATAACACCTGCAATCGGGCCATTAAACGGAATATCAGAAATACACAGTGCGATAACCGTTCCCATGATGGAAGCAAACTCAGGAGAATTATCCTGTTCAACCGACATGACCATGTTTACAATTGAAACATCATTGCGAAGGTCTTTCGGGAACCTTGGTCGCATTTGCCGATCAATCACCCTTGCTGTAAGAACTGCCCTTTCTGAAGGTTTTCCCTCTCTTTTGATAAAGCCTCCGGGAATTTTCCCTACCGAATACAGCTTCTCTTCATAATCTACACTTAGTGGGAAAAAATCGATCCCTTCCCTGGGCTCAGCCGATGCCGTTGCAGTAGATAAAACCACGGTTTCACCATATCTGACCAGTACCGCTCCATTCGCCAATTGTGCCAGGTGACCGGTTTCAATCTCCAGCTTTCTTCCCGCCACATCAATAGAAAATACTTTTTTCATTGTTTAAATCAACTTCCTTTCACAATCTTCTGTAGACGGGGTCAAAAGGTCAGGGATGAAAACTCCTCTGAAACAGGGAATACTCATCTCTGATCTTCTGTACCCCTCTATTATCAATTCAACTTGCTAAAAAATTGAATCTATCATAATCATGGTGCCCTAAATCATTTATACTCATTATTTCACCATGTTGATTTTTTATAAATGATATTCAAAACATTTTTCCTGTATACACCTGGTTACGCAATCCATACTGGCTTGAAGCAACGTCGTATTGCGAAACTAACGGTAATTTAAAAAAAAAGCGGATAACCTCCGCTTTTCTTTACTTTCTAAGTTCCAGCCTGGCGATAATATCACGATACCGGTTGATGTCTTTTTTCATCAGATAATTGAGAAGACCTCTCCTCTGTCCAACCAATTTCAGCAGACCTCTTCTGGAATGGTGATCCTTCTTGTGCTGCTTCAGATGCTCAGTGAGATGAACGATCCGATCGGTTAAAAGGACAATTTGTACTTCCGGAGAACCTGTGTCACCCTCATGCAGCTTATAGGCTTCGATAATTTCCTGCTTTGTCATTCTTTCCATGATTTCAGCTCCTTTCCAATACATTGCCATCAGCCCAGTCTGCGGTCGGAGTTCTCCGAAAACCGAGCTGAAGGTGCTTATAAACACCAAAATAGTTTATCATAAAAATGGGTTCCTGTAAAGGATTGATTTTTCCACTTTTCACCTCATTTCGGCTTGTCTCACACTACATTATGCCCAGCTTCTTCATCTATAGTGATTTATGATTCTTTGGTAACTGTTCTGCTGTTGATAAAATCGTCTTTGAAATAAATCTG
>JAAYKJ010000242.1 GCA_012522505.1 Clostridiaceae bacterium | reverse complement strand
TTCCGGGACCTACCTGGGCTGTATCACCATCAATCGCTTGCTTCCCACATATCACCAAATCAACATCGCCAATTTTTTCAATCGCTTTGGCAAGCACATAACTCGTAGCCCATGTATCTGAACCACCAAAAGCTCTATCGCTTAACAAAACCGCTCTGTCCGCTCCAACCGAAATGGCCTCACGTAGAACTCGGGTCGCCTTTTCAGGCCCCATTGACAGGACAATGACCTCTCCGCCGAATTTGTCGCGAAGCTGCACCGCCTCTTCAATAGCATATGTATCAAAAGGATTCAGAATAGATTTTAGCCCTTCTCGTACAATTCTTTTTGTTTCAGGATCTATTTTAGCATCAGAGGTTGCAGGAACTTGCTTAACACATACCACAATCTTCATAAAAAGCCTCCTTACTTGGTAATACCGTTCCTATCTATCCTTAAAAGGAATCGGACATTCATTCCCAAAATAGTATCATCCCTTATCACTAGACCCATATATCGGTAATGAGATGATATTGTGTCTTGAACCCAAGAAGAGACAGGTAAACACCACATTTCGGATAGATTTTATGCAGCGATTTCAATGTCTCCAAAGGATCAAATTCCGTATTTTCAGGTATCTCGTACCCCACTGCGTCTGAAAGAAGATAAAGCTTTTTACTCATCCATGCCTCGATAAACACAGGAATCCCCTTATACTTTTGAAGAAGCTCATCCACGATAGCATTCTTTTCAATAATCGGCTGTGTGATAACAAAGGTCGCACCGGCTTTGATCTTCCGTTCCAGCTTTTCAAATTCATGCTCGGGAGGTTCATACGGGTTAAAGGCTACACCCAGAACAAAGGTATCCGGGTACTGTTCGCGGATATACTGCAACAGTTCAACAGCAGTAACAGATGCAACCTTTCCGTCCATTCCGATGTCGGATGGTTGAAGCTTGGGCAAACGATCGGAACCGTCTCCGCTGATAACCAGCAGGTACTTTACACCCTTCGATTTGCAGGTATCAAGAATATTATGGAGGTCTTGCTTCGTATGAAAGGTATTCAGATGGATCAAGACCTGTTCCGGATATACATCAAGCCCCATTTCCTCAATGATCTCAATGCCCTGAAATGCAAGATAGCCCATGGCGTTGTCAGTTATACAGGCGCAATATCCGCTTTCCATGACCCTGTTGTACTTCTGCACGAAAAGGTCCAAATCTGCCTGCAGCTTCTCGGTTTCCTGTTTTGGAGGAAGGATCTCAACATGGTACATCTTGTTATCAATATGATGTTGCATAAGAATGACCACCTATTCTTTAGATTTGCTTGTGCTAAATTCTTTACAGAATATATATAACTTCTGCTTATGATTATAGGGTGCAGCATAAAGCTTTACAATACAAATGAGAAAACACCGTAAAAGAATACAAAAAATATGAAAAAAGTAATAATGACTGTAAAAAAAAAGAGATGATTAAGTAAAGATTGTTATACGTCAGTCTCCCGGCAGGGTCACTACCTGGAGCTGACGTAAATCTGCGTGCTGATTGAGATCGAAGATAGGAAATCGCTCAGGTCACCGAATATGAGTTCCCACTTCAATAAGATTCTTGATCTGGAAAAAGCTCATTATAGGCGCACACACCGCGCGCTATTGCATTTTTTCGAAGGACCAGATACAATTCAGCATTGGTTGTATCTTCATATGGTCTAACAAAGAATACGCCGACACCAAACGCCAAAGCCCCCAACAAATACCATCCAATAAAGGATAAGTCAAGTATAAACATATCAAATTTATGACCCATCGTCATTTGATTGCTCAGTTCGATAGCCCTTTTATAACCTATTCTGGGGTTGTCTGCCAGGATGTATGGAACCATACTGTATGCATAAGACTTAACGATCCCGGGTATAATAAAAAGTAATGTCCATAGGAACAACAATAACCCTCTATAAAACATGATCAGCACAACGTTCAGATATCTGTTGCGTTGAAATATATACCCCAAATAACCGTGGTTTGCCTCTCCCTGACTGGCAAGTATAAAGTACTTTCTGCATCCTACCTCCAGCGGGTACCCGATCAGCCATCTGAATGCGCATGCTATTGCGCCGATAAACAAAGCTGGTATAATTATTACACTGATGTATTCTTGAGAAAGATAATTTTGACCAAAGCGAAAACCGCTGGAACTGCCGCTACCGCCACCTATTACAGTAATCAAAAGACTTACAAGAAAGGCTTTCCAATAAGTGCCCCTTAATGCCCCTTTCGCTCTTGCTTTTATTTCAAACCTTGACCACATATTAAGTTCCTCCTTCAATCACAAAACATATGGCTATCCTTAGATTCAGAATGTACCATAAAGCGTATAAAACGGAATCTACTACTACCTACGGTGAAATTTCCTTAAAGTCTATTTTATTTATGAATAAAGACCTGATCTACGTGAAATTATGTTCATTGTAGGATTTCATCGACAGTGCTTTTTGCATAAAAACAAACGCCGTTCTTCTAGAAATTAGGTTCTCTGTATGACCCGTTCTCAAGCTGAAGATCGGTGAACTGAATCTTGGAAAGATGGGCTGCATCAAGTATAGGCTTTTGTTCCCTCTTTGTATGCCAATACCATTCCTGAAATGATAGCTCAATATATTTTCTTTCCATTCAAATGTGAAATGAATATCGGGCTTGGTTATATGCATGTACGGTGAATAGTTCTCTTATTCCATAGGAAAGAGAGACTATCCACCTGTTTCATGTTTTATGAAAATATTCCCAAGACCCCTGCTTCATGAATTATACCGTTGCACCGCGCTTTTTCTCTTTTAACCCATACTGTAGAAATACAATGACAGCGATTAGGGCAATACCGATAAGATCAGTCGTCAGCTTAGGCTCAATCATCAACAACCCTGCACCAACCGCAATGATCCGCTGCCACCATTGAAGCTTTCTTTGCATAAAGCCTTCCAAACCACACGCAATTGAAAACATGCCGATCAACGACGTGATGGTAAACTGAACGACCTGTATAAAAGAGGTATCGATCAGAAGCATTTGCGGGTTCAGAACAAACATATACGGAATGATAAAAGCTGTAATCGCAAGTCTTGTTGCAATAACACCCGTACGCAACGGGTTTCCTCCCGAAATTGCTGCTCCTGCGTATGCTGCAAGCGCTACCGGTGGTGTGATATCAGCCACAATACCGAAATAGAACACGAAAAAGTGGGCTGCAAGCACCGGTGTGCCTGGAATAAGTTTCAGTATTATCGGCGCGGTTATCGTCGCCATGATTACATAGTTTGCTGTAGTGGGCACCCCCATTCCCAATATGATGCAGGCGATCATAGTCAGGAACAAGGCAATGATATCAATCCCTCCGGATAGCAACAGCAAACCGTCCGCAAGCTTCAGGCCAATCCCGGTCAGCGATACAATCCCGACAATTATACCGGCTATAGCACAAGCAGAAGCAACACCAATGGTATTTTTTGCTCCGCTCTCCAGTGCTTCAACAAAGGTTTTGGGTGTCAATCGAGTATCCTTACGAAACATGCTGACGATGATAGAGGCCAAAATCGCCAGACAAGCTGCCCGAGAAGCAGTATAGCCGATGGACATCGTCGTTATCAGCACAATAATCGGAAGAAACAGATATCCTTTTCGAAACAAAAGTTTGAAAAAATTCGGAATGGATTCTTTCGGGAGACCTTTCAGACCGGTTTTTTTCGCCTCAAAATGCACCATCAAAAAGATACCAGAGAAATAAAGGAGTGCCGGAAAAATTGCGGCAACCACAATGAGAGAATAGGGTGTATCGGTCATTTCAGCCATAAGGAAAGCGGCAGCACCCATGATAGGTGGCATGATCTGCCCCCCGGTAGAAGCAGCGGCTTCTACTGCAGCAGCAAAATCCTTGTCGTAGCCGGTTTTCTTCATAACTGGTATGGTAACACTTCCTGAACCAACAGTGTTGGCCACCGAGCTTCCGGAGTACATTCCCTCAAGCGCACTGGAAATGACAGCGACCTTCGCTGGCCCGCCGATGGCACGACCTGCGATGGAATTGGCGATATCAATAAAAAATGTACCAATATTAGTCTTTTCCAGGAAAGAACCCAGGATAATAAATAGAACGATGAAAGTGGAACAAACTCCGATAGGTGTGCCTATCACACCATCAAGGGTGTAGAACAGTGTGTAGATTATTCTGTTGATGGAATAACCAGCTGCAAATGCATAGATAACAAAACCACTGGCCACTACAAGAATGGGAATGCCTACAACCCTTCTGCAAACTTCTGCAACGATTAATACCCCTATAATGCCGATGATCACATCCAACTGAGATATTCGTGTTGCTTTCAAGGCTATAGCTTAAAAATTGATGACATAATAAAAGAAACAGGCTGCGCCAATAATCCCCAATGCGAGATCATACCACGGAACATAGTTTTCCCGCTTCGCCGCTTTCTTTTTGGCAGGAAACAAGGTAAAGGCCATAAAAATAATAAGCCCAACAAAGGAAGCCCTTCGGATTTGTTCTGGCCACACACTGATTAGATTCATATAAAACACATACAGAGAAAACACTGTCAGCATATACCGGACAACAACCCTTGGAACGCCAGTATAATGCCTTGTATTGGACTCGCGATCGTATTCAGCCATGACGGCTTGAACATCTACCTGTTCAACTTCGCCCATTGAGGTCTGGTTATTTTGATTATGTTCAGACATAATTTCCTCCTTGTTTTGTAGTTTCCCGTCCAATTCCAAGTAAAAAACCAGATAACGGTATAGCCGTATAGTCCTCTATATCCGGTTTTTCATTTGGAACTGGTTTTACAGTTCAAAATAAAGCTGCGGCCACAGGAAAACCGTACAGTTTTATTCTTACCGCATTGTTCCCGAAGACTGATGGTTTTGCCTCCGATCTCCAGAATGTGATCGGAAACAGTTCCGACAATATAAGAGAGATTATCCATCTTACGATTAAAACCACTGACAATCATTGAGCCATCAGGGCCAAATTCAAGTGTCTGATCATCTTCGATTACTGTCTGCATACCGGCGCCAAAAGAATAGTAGATCGTCCGTACAACATAGATGCCTTTGTCACGGATTTCATAAACGTCAGTAACCGGAGTATTGTTAACGGAATGAATGAAGGTGACCGAGAATTCCTCCCCGTTTTTCACGGGATAGGCCAAAACGGTTTTTCCTGTGTCTCCGTTTTTTATATGCAAACAGAGCGGTGACATCAAATAAAGAATAGTAACGGAGGCAAGGATCGCGACCACGGCCACAGCCCCCGTTAAATAATGCTTCTTCTGCATTTAGTTCAGAACACCAATTTCCTTAAAATACTTTTCAGCACCCGGATGAATTGGGATTGAAATACCGGAAACAGCATATTCAGGATCAAGCTCTGCACCTTTCGGGTGTCCCACAGCAATCTCGTCCTTGTTTTCAAAAAGAGCCTTTGTTATTTTGTAAACCAAATCATCACTAAGTTGATCCGATACGATGTAAGTAGCAACTACAGCCACGGTCTGAACGGCATTATCTACGCCTTTGTAAGAGCCAGCCGGAATATCGAATTTCGTATAGAAAGGATATTTATCAATCAACTTTGCAGCGTGCTCGTCGTCAATCTCAATCAGATTAATGGCATTGGTCGTGGCAAGTTCTACGATCGCCGTTGTAGGCGCACCAGCAACACAGAAGAACGCATCGATTTTATCATCCTTCAAGGCAGTTGCGCTGTCTCCAAAGCTTAGGTTGTTGACAACAATGTCATCAAAGGACATACCATAAGCTTCCAGGATCTGACGAGAATTAAACTCAACACCGGAACCGATATCACCAACAGAAACACGTTTTCCCTTCAGATCGGAAACAGATGTGATATCACCTTTGGCAACGATTTGACATACCTCTGCATAGACACCGGCCAGGGCTGAGAAGCCTTCAACCTTTTCACCGTCAAACAAGTCTATCCCGTTATAGGCATAGTACATAACGTCGTTCTGTACTATGGCAATATCCGCTTCCTTGTCTGATACAAGGTAGATGTTCGCCTTGGAAGCTCCGGTAGACTGAACATCAAAACTCAGATCTCCAATTTTTTCACCAAGAACCTGAGAAACGGTGCCACTGTATGCATAGTATGTACCTGTTGTGCCACCAGTAGCCATTTTTAGTGTTGTTTTCGAACTGCACCCCGAAAGTACAAAGGAAAAGATCAGCAACATGGCGACAATAATAGTGAAGATTTTCTTTTTCATTGCGTTACCTCCTTCAAAATGAATCAAAAGCTAATTATGCAAAAATGCACTATATTATGTTAGTTTATAACAAAACAATACATTTTACAACACTTTAACGTAATAAAGTTTTGAAGTAAGCATGGTAAACGTGCATTTGGCAACAATGAATTTATTAAATGCTTGCGGCGTATAGCTTTTTCTTCAAGTAAAAATGTGTCGCTTTCAGAGCTCGCTTTTTGGCACACAATTCGCGCAAGCGCTCATTGAATCACTCTTGACCCTCAGATATTTATCCAGAATGGCTTTTGCCTTCACGAATTCGTTGTTTTTATAGCCACCCAAACCCTTTTCCTGTGTGATCTCGAAGCCTGCCTTCATGTAGATCCCTATCGCCTTATAGCTCCAAGTCTGAGTGTGAAGATAGGTATTTCTGTCACCTTCAATTTCAATCAGTAGTTTCATTCCCCTCGATACGAGCGCCATGCCCAATCCCAACCCCTGATACTCCGGCCGGACAGCAACCCAATGTATCCATGGGTCTCTTCTTTTACCCGTGTATGTCCACCATACAGTGAGCGTTCCCACCTTTTTACCTGTGTTATCCTCAATAAAGAGACATCTTCTTTCCAACTCCTTTGGATACAGCATATAACTTCCACGGAAGTATTGCAGGGCAAGCTCTTTATTATCAAACTCTCCAACCGAGGCTTCAATTTCTGCCCAGTCATTTTCATCACCTGTTTTGAACATAACAAACCTAAATTGATCTGGTAGACTGTGTTCAAACAGGGGCTTTCCTTTTTCTCTTTTCATCAGAACATTATAAAACGGGACAGATTTATCCAGCATTATAGCACCTCACTTAAATTATCATGAATAAAAAAGCACCGAAAACGAAAGAACATCCGGTTTTCGGGCTTGCCCTGCAAACTTACAGGTTGGGTCGTTGTAAAAAGGGATGGGAGAAGCTTAGTTTGATTTATCCAGTTTATTGATTTCATCGCGAATTCTTGCCGCATCCTCATAACGCTCTTCTTTGATTGCTATCGTAAGCTGTCTTTGGAGCACTTCCAGAGTGGTCATTTCGTGCCCAGGCTCGTCTTCATTCTGTGTGAACAAATTGAACTCCTCATCGGTTTCATCAGTAACAACCATCCCGGCTTTATCCATAACCTTCTCGTGTACAAAAATTGGAGCATCATACCGCATCGCCAATGCAATTGCATCGCTCGGCCGTGAATCAAATTCCATGATATCGTTACCGTGTTCCATAATCAATTTACCATAGAAAGTCTCGTCAATCAGATCTGAAATCTCTGTTCGAAGAATGTTACATCCAAGTTTGTCCATGACAGACTTAAACAAATCGTGTGTTAATGGTCGGGGAAAAGGTATTTTATTTATTTGAAAAAGAATGGACTGGGCTTCCAGTTGACCGATAACGATAGGCAGGACACGATCATCACTACTGGCGCGCAGTAATATCATCAATCCTCTTCCCTCACTGATGAGAAATACATTGGTTACCTTAACCTGTATCATCACCTTAACTCCAATCAAGAATTATTCTAAGCTTCTCATCTACCAAAGTATATCATACTTATTACAGATTTTGAACCATATGT
>JAAYKJ010000030.1 GCA_012522505.1 Clostridiaceae bacterium | reverse complement strand
TTATTATTGTAAAATAAATAATAGCCATATAAGTTGGATTCATTCCTTAAAATATTGTAAATCTTATTATGTCGATCGTTTCTATACACCCCTGCGGATCATGTTAAAAATGGCAGGTAAAACCGAGAATCGAATCGTTCTGCTGATACTGAATAGACGTTTTGTGAAGTATAATTGGCGTTCTTTCGAAGTATATACGCATTGAGCTTCGGTGGTACGCCAGGAGTTGAATTGAACACATCTCTATTGGAGGTATAAAATGTTGTTTGAGACTTGGGAAAAAAGTTTTCAAATGAAAAGAACAATAACAGAAAGACCACTGGATTCAGTCAAGATGGATTTTCATCTCCATGATGATTATGAAGTTTTTCTATTTCTATCAGGGGGGCTCCGATATTTCATAGAAAGAAATTCTTATGACCTCGTCCCTGGAGACATTTTATTGATGCGTCCGGGTGAAATTCATAAGGCAACATTTTATTCCAATGAGCCTTATGAGCGTATTGTATGGAACTTTCCCATAGAGCTTCTCGATCAACTTTCTTCAGAAGAGCATTCCCTGGCAGACTGTTATCATAAACGTCCACATGGGGAAAAAAACCGGCTGAACAGTAACGAAGATGAAAAGACAGTGTTGGTTGCTTTATTTGAAAAGATGAGTATTCTGAATACATATAGTAATAAATGGTACAGCCAGTTGTTGTTATCGCTGTTTCTGGAGGTTATGGTAAAGATTAATTGTATTTTTGCAGATAAAACTCGACATTACGTCAGCCACTTACAGCACCGCAAGCTAAAGCCCATCTTGGAATACATTGATGAAAATCTCCAGGATAATCTATCCCTCGGGGTCCTCGAAAAAAAATTCTATATTTCGAGCTCCTACCTTTGTCAGATATTTAAACAAACTACCGGCTCCACCCTGCATGAATACATCATCTATAAAAGGATATCCCGTGCCAAACAACTCTTGTTGAAAGGAGACAGCGCTGCAAATGCATCCTTCAAAAGTGGTTTTTCAGACTATTCCAATTTTGTCAGGGCTTTTAAAAAGGTAGCCGGCTGCACACCTCGTGAATACATCAAACAGGCTTTGCTGTAGAATCTTCATATACTGAACTGCATGAAGACGCAATCGATTCTTTGTTTGCCAATCAGGTATTTTTTACTATTCTTTTGCTTGCCAATAAGTGTTTTTCTGCTATACTTAAAGAGTAATGTTGTCAGATCAATAGCTTATGTAAGAATTGCACGCCAAGACAGGCATGTAGATGTACCAATGGCATGCCCAAGGGTATTGGGATTTTTTCACAACTCCAAAGGCGGAGGGGGTCAGTTGATTTGATAACATCTTAAACCAATTCATTTCTTTGAACTGAAAAGGAGTGCTTCGGTGATGCTAAAAATCAAACAAAAGATAAGCTTTATATTGGTATTTATCATCCTTTATTTATTCACAAATTCGGTTTCTTTCGCAGAAGATCTGATACTGTCAGAGCCTACCGCTATTCTAGTGGAAATGGAAACTGGACAGGTATTGTATGAAAAAAAAGCAGACATGAAATGGTCTCCGGCCAGTACGACCAAAATCATGACTGCCATCGTAGCAATTAAAAATTCCGCACTGGATACAAAAATGAAGGCCTCGACCCATGCTATCCGAGACATCCCTTCCGATTATGGCCTTGCAGGGATCCAGCCTGATGAAATTATGACTTTAAACGATCTTCTAAATTTTAGCCTGATCATATCCGCAAATGAGGCTTCAAACGTTATTGCGGAAAACATCTCGCCAACACAGGATATAGACGGTTTTGTCGCTCTGATGAATCAGGAAGCACAAGAGCTAGGTCTTGGGGGTACCCATTTTACGAATACATACGGCCTTGAACAGGAAAACCATTTTACTACAGCCAGAGATCTGTCCATCATTGCAAGGAAGGCTATGGAATTTCCAATATTCCGTGAAATAGTAAGTAAAAAAGTTGTTCCACTTCCCGATACCAATCTGAAAAAAAGTGATGACTGGGATAAATGGCATATTGAATCAACGAACAAGCTGCTAAATAGCAATTCCGAGTATTATACCAAGGTTACCGGAATTAAAACAGGCTATACAAGTAAGGCCGGCAGGTGTCTTGTATTCTCCGCCGTCAATGATAAGGGGCTTGAATTGGTCGGGGTTATTCTTGGCGCACAAAACAACGATATTCTGTTCAAGGAAGCCAAAGACCTTCTTGAATATGGGTACAGGAACTACGAGGTTCAGACACTGGTTTCCTCCGGAGAGTTTTTCGGTCGTTACGAAGTAATCGATTCCATGGATAATATCCCGGTTGATTTGCAGACTCTGGGTGAAGTAACACACCTTCTGCCCACCTCCCCCGAACAGTTGGAAAAAGACGTAACCGTTAAGGAAACACTGAACACCCCATATATTGCCCCCATTGAAAAAGGACAAGTTCTGGGATATAAAACCTGGTTTTATCAGGGTGAAGAAATTGGTAGTGTTCAATTGATCGCTGCAAACGACATTGAGAAAACAATGGCTGCGAAAATTCGTGATCGGTTTCAAGAGCTGATCAAGGACAAGACAGTACGAGTGGTAGCTTTTATCGTGATTGTCCTTATCCTGTTCTTAATCATATTGCGCATCATTCTCAGAGGAGTATCCAGAAGAAGAAATTATCATCATCGGCATTTCAGGATGTAACGAAACATAAAATAATTTCTTGTATGTTATACTGATTAGGTAGAAAAAATACTGCATATTACTTGAGTAAGGCTGGCTGATAATCATGAATAAACTGAAAAAATTCATCACATATTATGGCCCTTATAAGGGCATGTTTTATATGGATATGTTCTGTGCACTGGTCCTTTCGGGAATTGACCTGTTTTTCCCTTCGCTTGTAAAGTATTTGATGGATGAAGTGTATGAAAAACGTCCTCCCAATATGATTGAGATTGTGTTCATAACGGGGGCAGGTCTTTTAGTGCTGTATATTATCCGCTATTTCTGCCAGCGCTATATCACCGCGCAGGGGCATATCATGGGTGCTCGTATGGAAACAGATATGCGCAGAGATCTTTTCACACATCTGCAAAAGCTGTCCTTTTCCTTTTATGACAATGCAAATACAGGGACACTGATGTCACGTATCACCAACGATTTGTTTGACATCTCGGAGCTTGCCCACCATGGCCCTGAAGACTTGTTTATCTCTGTTGTGAAAATTATTGGCGCAGTTATCATCATGTTGACGATGGATGTTAAGCTGACGCTTATCCTGCTGGCAATGGTTACCCTCATCATCGTTTTTACAGCTATCTATAACGTCAAAATGCGCGCTGTTTTTGCCGAAAATCGGAAAAAAATTGCCCTCGTAAATGCTCGAACTCAGGATACCCTTTCAGGAATCAGGGTAGTAAAATCCTTTTCCAATGAAGCGATTGAGCAAAGCAAATTTGATGAAGGCAATCATCAGTTTCTCAGAACAAAAGAAAACAGTTACTCCATCATGGGGCAGTTTTTTTCTGGAAATCAGCTGCTGCAAGGCATATTATACTTATTCGTTCTTATTTTGGGGGGCGTATTCTTAAGCAAGGAGCAAATCTCCACCTCGGATCTGGTCGCCTATATTCTCTTTATCAATGTTTTTCTGAACCCGATAGACAGGCTTGTTAATTTTACAGAGGCCTTCCAGCGGGGAATGTCCGGGTTCGACCGTTTTCTCGAAATCATTCATACAGAGCCGGAAATTACCGATATCGATGGAGCAACCGAGCTGAAGAATGTTCAGGGGGAAATTCAGTTTCATGATGTGTCCTTTAGCTATAATGATAAGACCGAAGTTCTTAAAAATATCAATCTAACCCTGAAGCGGGGGCAGACCGTTGCCCTGGTCGGACCATCGGGCGGAGGAAAAACGACGTTTTGCAACCTTATTCCAAGGTTTTATGAGGTGAATGAGGGTTCTATCACCATTGATGGTAACGACATCAGGAGTGTTACGCTTGAATCCCTGCGCCGCAACATAGGAATGGTACAGCAGGATGTTTATATGTTTTCGGGAAGCGTTGCAGATAACATTCTATATGGGAAACCAGATGCAACCTTTGAAGAGATTGTAAATGCTGCCAAGCTTGCGAATGCCCACGACTTTATCATGGAATTGGAAAACGGTTACGAGACCTTTGTCGGGGAGCGAGGAGCAAAGCTTTCGGGTGGACAGAAACAGCGAATTTCCATTGCCCGTGCTTTTTTGAAAAATCCACCCATTCTCATCCTTGATGAAGCCACTTCTGCGCTGGACAATGAAAGTGAACGCCTTGTTCAAGAATCCTTGAAGGTACTTGCTAAAGGTCGGACAACTCTGGTGATTGCTCACAGGTTGTCTACCATCCGAAATGCAGACAATATTATCGTTCTAACATCAAATGGCATAGAAGAGCAAGGAACACACGAGATACTTATGAATAATAATGGCATATACGCGTCCTTGCATCATCACACCAGTTTCGATGGAGTGGATCACCTGATTGACTAATGGAAAACAGGTGAAAAACGGAGACGGTTCATTCTGTCGTTCAAGCCTTGCTGCCTAAGTGATACGAGAACGAGTGAGACGCCTTCCTGTTCCTCTGGCAAACACACTCTGGAGAACGATAAAGGCAAAAAGAAATGCCGAAGTGATAATTCTTGGCCAGGACGCGTCAACGATGCCAAGCAAAGGCACTACGCGTTCAATCAGCGCATTGATCAACACCCCGAAAAAGGTGCCGATTGGTAACCCTACACCACCACTTAGCATAACACCGCCGATTACACTGGATGAAATGGCGTCGATTTCATAGCCATAGCCGTTCCCGGGATTACCGGATGGTGCAAACAGGGTGTAGAGTAGTCCTCCGATACCGGCCAGCAGTCCACAGAGCACATGAGCCAGGAATTTCGTCCTCTTGACATTAACCCCCATCAGCAAAGCACTTTGTGGGTTACCTCCGATAGCATACAAAGAACGCCCAAATTTTGTTTTTTTGCACATGATGATAATGACGATCATAACGATTATCGCTACGATAGCAGCTGGTGTGAGATAGGCTACATCGTGTGTGCCGTGCCTGCGAACATTATACAAAAACGGAATGTATACCCTTGCACTGGACCAACACATGAACATCTCATCTGTTATGGGAACTGACCTGGGATTGATCACACTGATCATGCCTCGTGCAAAAAACATTCCCGACAGGGTTACAATAAAGGGTTGAATATCCATATAAGCGATCAGATACCCCTGGACAATGCCAAACACGATGCCTATAGCCAACGCCACCGGGATGGACCATACTGCGCTAACGGTGGAATCCACCAACATCGTAGCGATTACCATGCTGACAAGCCCAGTCACACCGCCAACAGAGATATCTATGCTGCCGGATATCATAACAATAGTCAAACCCAAGGCAAGCATCAGCAGATAGGCTTTGTTGTTAAACAAATTAAAGAATACAGAGTATTTTGCAAAGTTTCTGTCGGCAAACAGAATTGCCGAGAGAATATAAAGGATTACAAATAGCGAAACTGTAATCAGCAACAATAATTTGGTGTCGCTAAGGCCTTTACGCTTTAGTATTAATTTTTGACTTTGCATAATGCTTTTACTACTGTCTTTCATTGCGTTACCCTCCAACAGAAACATTCTTGCTGAAAACCTTGCGGGTTAATTTTTGAACCTTATCTTTGAATACATCACTACTGGCGACAATGATTACAATAATGATAAACGCTGTAAACACGTTTAATTGATCGGCGCGTACGCTCATGGCATATAGTGTTGTCGTAATCGCCTGAATGGTGTATGCACCGATTACAGAGCCCGCTATGCTGAATTTGCCTCCACCCAGCATGTTACCACCCAAAGCCACCGCCAAAATGGCATCCATCTCTATGCTTAAGCCCAATTCCCCGGAATTCACACTTCCGATACTACTGGATCCAACAAGCCCTGCTATTCCAGACAATATTCCACAGATTACAAAGGCCATCAATTTAATCATACGGGAATTTAGCCCCACAAGCCGCGATGGCGAACCATTGATCCCAACGCTTTGAACATAAAGACCCAAACTTGTTAGTTTTGTCACAAGCACCATGATTACTATGATCACAGTGGATACAATAATGGTTGTTCGGATCGGTACACCGGGGATTTGAACCCCTAAATACTTATACACTGGATTCATGATATAAATGGTCTGCCCATGGGTGATCTGCTTTGCTATCGAACGACCGGCTGTAAACAGGATGAGTGTGGCAATCATCGGTTGCATTTTTAGATACGACACCAAAAAGCCGTTGAAAACACCACATAGTGCTCCACCAAGCAACCCGATCAAAAGTGCCAATATGTATGGATTGTGAAAAACATCGGTCCTGTATTCTGAACCATTTAACATCAGTCCGCAAAAGCTGGCGGAAATTGCCATAATGGCACCAACGCTGATATCAACACCCCCGGTCGCCGCTATCACTAACGTCATTCCCAGCGTTACAATGACAAGTTCACTGGCCTCATCCAGGATGTTGGGAATATACCCTGAAAGCAAACCGTTGGTGATGGAAACCTTAAAGAACGTAGGCGTTGTAATAATATTTTGAACCAACACGATAAGTAAAATCACGATTGAGAAGGTTAACCGGCTGCTCGCAAGACTTTTGGCGATTGTCTTCAGACCGGATTTTATTGACACCCCGGTTCGAATGTTAAGAAATCTCATTGTTCACCTCCGGCAATTGTCCGCATAATTGTATTCTGATTTAGCTGGGTTTGAGTCAGTTCTCCAACCTTGCATCGATCTCGCAAAACTACCATTCTTGAGCATGTCCGAAGCATTTCATCCATCTCAGAGGAAATGAAAGCGATGCTCTTACCTTCACTTGCGAGCTTCAGAATAAGCCTCTGTATTTCTGTTTTTGTACCGATATCGATTCCACGGGTAGGCTCATCCAATATCATAAATTCCGGATTGGTGAGCAGCCATCGGGCTAAAATCACCTTTTGCTGGTTACCGCCCGAAAGGCTCTTGATTGGCGTTTCTCTGCTTGCAGTTTTGATATTGAGAAGCTTTATGTACTCGTCGGCATACCTCTCCATATCCTTCCGACGCAGACGTTTGAATAATCCATGTTTTGCCTGCAGAGCAATGATGATATTTTCCCTCACAGACAGTTCTGCAAAAATACCGTCGGCCTTTCTGTCTTCCGGTAGATAGGCCATACCTTGCTTCATTGCATCCAAAGGTTTCTTTATTTTTCCATCTTTTCCTTTGATGTACAGCTGCCCCTGAACAGCTTTGTCGGCGCCGTATATGGTCCGTACCAGTTCACTTCTTCCCGAGCCAAGCAGACCAGCGAAACCAACCACCTCGCCTTTGTACATTTTAAGGCTGAATGGAGCCACGTTTGATGTACCGCTTGATAGATCACGGGCGTCAATCATCGGAACTTCTCCGTCATACTTCGATTCATCCTTGTTAACAGCGAGATCTGAAAGAATTTCGATTTCCTTGCCCATCATTTTTTTAACCAGCTCAAGACGGGGTAAGCTTTCAACCTCAAACTCTCCAACCAATTCACCATTTCTAAGTACCGTGATCCGGTCACAGATCTCATAGACCTGTTTAATAAAATGAGTAATGAAAATAATGCCAACGCCTTTATCCTTGAGTTGTCTCATGAGTGTAAAAAGTTTCTTCACTTCGTCGGCATCCAAAGAGGATGTGGGCTCGTCCAGGATTAAAAATTTACATTTCGTATTCACAGCGCGTGCAATCGCAATCATTTGCTGTATAGCAATGGAACAGGTATCCAGCTGGGCTGTTGGATCGGCATATATATTGAGTTCCTGTAACAGTTCCTCAGCTTTACGGTTCATTGTTCTCCAGTCAATAAAGCCCATTTTGCGCGGTTCACGTCCCAGGAAGAGGTTCTCCATGACGGTGAGGTTTGGACATAAATTGACTTCCTGGTAAACGGTGCTGATTGCATGTTTTTGCGCATCCTGTGGTGAGCGGATTACTATGGGTTTGCCATCCAGCGTGACGCTTCCCTCATCCATAAGGTAAACACCGGTTAATACCTTGATCAGCGTCGATTTTCCGGCGCCATTTTCTCCCATCAGCGCGTGAATTTCGCCACGGCGCAATTTAAAACCAACATGATTGAGTGCACGAACACCGGGAAACGACTTTCCAATACCTTCCATGATCAAGGAAGGCTTGTTTTGTTGCATTTCATTATTCATATCTATATGTCCACCTTCATGAAACTGCTGTCTGCACAATATATCGAATTACAAATTACGGTTTGGAGAGAAAAGAATTCTCCCCAAACCGAACAATGGATTTCAGGTTATACTGAAAATTCCTTTTGATGCGCCTTCGATATTAATATGGACGAGCATCAATGATTTCCTGCGTAATTGTGTCATAATAGAATGCTGTTTCCTCAACAGATTCCTTCTTATTAGGCTGCCCACCGCTTTCAATCTTTTTGATAATCGCTGCAACTCCTGGACCAAGCAGAGGATTGCATTCAACGTTACAGTTGATCTTGCCTTCCAGGGTCATCTGGAGGTATGCCCTGTTTGCGTCAAAAGAAATGATGGCTACGCCTTCGTCTCCGCCAGCCGTCATACCGGCCTCTTCAAGAGCCTGAATGGCGCCATCTGCCATGTTGTCATTCTCAGCATAAACACAATTAATCTCCGCGCCATACTGTTGGATCCAAGAAGCCATAATTTCTTTTGCCGTGTCGGTGCTCCATTCTCCCGTTTGCTGTGCAAGAAGCTTCCAGTTACTGTTCGCTCCGATAGCATCTTCCAAAGCCTGGGTGCGCCCTACCTGAGCAGACGCGCCCAATTGTCCCTGCAGATGGACAATGTTCGCTTGCTTGCCATTGGCAAATCTTTTGGCCATCCAGTCGGTAGCCTTTACACCCTCGTCATAGAATCCACCGCCTAACCAGCAGGTGTAAAGATCTTCGCTGGCATTGATGGTGCGATCCATCAAAATAACAGGTATTCCTGCTTTCTGGGCATTACCCAGGACAGTGTCCCAACCATCCTCGTTAACAGCCGCAATGATGATGTAGTCAACTTCCTGATCGATGAATCCCTGAACATCAGATACCTGTTTTGCGGCATCGTTGTTGGAGTCGGCAAGGATCAGATCGAAACCGTTTTCACGGCTAAGAGCATCCTGAACGGACTTGGTGTTGGCTTTACGCCAATCGGATTCATCTGCTTTGCACTGCGCAAAGCCTACACGAATCAGACTATTGTTCTGTGTGCCCTCCGGAGCGGTAGATGGGCCAGAACCTGATGTTTGCGGTGTACATGCGCACAGGCTGATCGTTAGTGCAACAACAAAAAAAACAACCAGAAACTTTTTCATTCCTCTTTCCATCCTTTCCAATATTCATTACTTGAAGATAGTTCTTCTTACTTGTTTATATCATATTGGAAAAATGGAGAAAATATTGCCACAACAATTACGTAAGAATTCCAACAATTCCGATCAAATAGCGAACCGCGGAAATTCTCACGTAAAAATAAACTGTAATCATCGTAAGAATTCTACTATTTACAGTAAAAAAAACAACTAATATTTCCTGTCATCAATCATTTTTTGAGTGATGGTGAAGCAATCAAACTGGGTCTCTTCAATCAGATTTTCCCGTTCAATTGGTTCCCCTCGTTCCAGTTTCTGAATGATCGCGTCAACATAAGGTCCTTGTTGCGGATTGCATTCAACATCCAACGCAATTTTACCTTTCAGACAGTATTCTAGCCCCAGTCTGGTCGCATCGAAAGAGATGACGATCACCCCATCATTTGCATCGCATTTTATCCCTACTTCTTCCATTGCATCGATCGCACCAAGTGCTTCGCCGTCATTTTCGCAGTAGACAACATCGATATCTTTTGTTTGCTCCAAAATAGCACCCATGACTTCATAGGCCTTAGCCCTTGTGAAATCACCGCATTCCTGTGCAACCATCTCCCAGTTGATATTGTTTTTGATCCCCTGCTCCAAAGCTGAAGTCCGCCCGATTTGGGCCGAAGAGCCAATGGTTCCTTGAATGTGGACGATTCTGATGGGTTCTTCAGTTCTCCCCTGTTTTTCCAGAAGATTCTCCAGCCATACGACAGCTTTTTCACCTTCTTTGCGAAAATCAGAGCCAATATACGCAGTAAACAGGTCTTCCTCCTCTACGATGATGTCACGGTCGATCATGATAACGGGTATACCGGCCTCCTTTGCTTCCTGCAAAATTGAGTTCCAGCCCGTTTCAAGTTTTGGAGAGAACACGATATAATCTACGTTTTGCTGGATAAAATTGCGTATCGCTCTGATCTGGTTCTCCTGTTCCTGCCTTGCATCATCATAAATCAGCTCATATCCGTTTTCAACACTGAGTGCAGCCTTAATGCTTTCGGTGTTTGCCACACGCCATTCCGATTCCGCACCAACCTGTGAAAACCCCACCACAATCTGGTCATCTTTAGATGCTTCGGTCGCGGGTTGCGCCTTTTTCACACACCCGCAAAGAAGAACTGCAAAACAGGCGAATATCGCAAACATTCTTTTATCCATTTTTCCACCCCCTACCGATTAGAATAACGCGGAAAACTGAATAGGCCTTCCGCAGCACAGTTTGAACCGAAAAGTGTTTCTCCTGTGCCGAAACACTTAACCCCTGGACTGTTCCATGGTCTGCATCGGAATTGTAACCAAGATCTTTGTGCCCGTATCCGGTGTGCTTTCTATCGCCAAGCCATACTCCGCACCGAACAGTATTTGAATTCTCTGGTTTACCGCCCTCAACCCGAAACCTTCAGGTTTGTCAGCCCCGAGCGATTCCCGTACAGTGTCCAAACGTTCTTCGGTCATGCCTGTCCCGTCATCTGACACTTCAAGTATCAGACGGTCTTGCTGTGTTCTGCCTGTCACACGAATCAAGCCTTGTCGGCGTCTTGTTTTTATGCCATGATAAAGTGCGTTTTCCACCAGTGGTTGCAGCGTTAGCTTTGGCAGAATGAAGTTTTTTAGCTGATCTGGAACACTGATTTCGTATTT
>JAAYKJ010000241.1 GCA_012522505.1 Clostridiaceae bacterium | reverse complement strand
CCCTCACTGATGAGAAATACATTGGTTACCTTAACCTGTATCATCACCTTAACTCCAATCAAGAATTATTCTAAGCTTCTCATCTACCAAAGTATATCATACTTATTACAGATTTTGAACCATATGTCTACAATTCAATGAACGTTAGTGTGAATTATTTGCTGCTCACACACTATATACTTGAGATATCGCTGTGCATAACGAAAACTACGCCTCATTTGCAAGAGCTGTATAGTTCAGCTCAAGCGTTTTTAACGCAGAGCGTTAAAAACGCAACATTAATGTAGTGCATTATGCAAATTAAAAGCACGATAAAGCTGAAACTTACACAAATGCTACTTCAGTGGGGGATTAAAACCCGCCACTGAAGTATCGGTTTATCCCCTGCTTATTCGTGTTTATTAGCCTTCGCTGCTAAAAATAAACTTCCTCGATTCGTGGCCTTTAGACCACGAGGTCTTAGGAGCATTTGAAAAAGACAGACGAGGGAAATGGGTATATCCCTGACATATTATGATAAGAAAGTAGAATGGATCAGTGGTAACGGGCATATCAACAATTAATTTTTCAACCGCTGCCCGAAACTCACCTGCCAATTTTTGTTATTCCTTCACGCCGCCAATTGCAAGACCGTTGACAAAATACCTTTGCAGAAATGGATAAACTGCCAGGATAGGAACTGCTGTCACGATTGTAATGGCTGCCCTGATCGACTGCGGTGTTGCCACGCTGCCTGCACCCGAAGCTGCTGCGGCATTGGAACCGGCTCCACCCGGGGTTCGGTTACCGGCATTCATGGCACTGGCCAAAAGCTTTTGCAACTCATACTGCAACGTTGACAGATACTGTTTCCCCGAGTTATACAGGAATGTATCAAACCATGAATTCCAGGATCCTACCGCAACAAAAAGTGCTATGGTTGCAAGAGTTGGAACACATAAAGGCATAATGATCTGCCAGAATATGCGAAATTCTCGAGCCCCGTCTATTTTAGCTGATTCAACAAAGCTTTCGGGTATTGTCCGAATATAAGTACGGATAACGATCAGGTTGAATGCACTGATAATATTTGGAATCCAGTAAACATTAAAAGTATTGATCATTCCGAGGTCTTTGATCAGCATATAATTCGGTATCAGACCGGCGTTGAAATACATGGTCAGTACAAAAACCGTTGTAATCACTTTTCTGAAAACATACTCTTTGCGGCTTAAGGTATAAGCCAGCATTGATGTGAAAAACAGATTTGTTACAACGATAACAATTGTTTTGGTCACACTCATAAGAAACGCACTGTATATCGTGTCCATTTTCAAAACGACTCGGTAATTCTGTAGCGAAAAGATTCTCGGCCAAATATAGATTCCACCACGTACCGTATCCATTCCATCATTGAAAGAAATGGCCAATGTATTTAGCATCGGATATACCATCACAATACAAAGGAAGAATAGAAAAGTCGTATTTAGCGTTGTAAAGATAATATTTTCTGCATCGAGACTTTTTTTTATTTTGCTTGCAGGCACTCTGTTCACCCCCTAAATCAGCTTTTCTTCCCCAAGACGACCTGATATGAAATTGGCTGTGGAAACCAGAAGAATACTTACCATCGTTTTGAAGATACCCGCAACAGTGGCCAGTGAGTAGTTGGCCATTTGAATACCGTATCGCAAAACAAAAATATCGATGGTCTCCGATTTTTCCACTACCAGTCCGTTCCCAAGGAAATATTGAATTTCAAAGCCTGCCTCGAGAATATACCCGATGCTCATAATCATCAGAACAACTATCGTAGGCTTGATACCAGGTAGCGTAATGTGCCACATTTTCTGATACCGGTTTGCACCGTCGATTACAGAAGCTTCATACAAAGAAGGATTGATAGCTGTCATAGCTGCGAGATAAATAATTGTATTCCAACCAAGCTCTTTCCATAGGTGTGCTCCTGCTACAACACCCCAAAAATATTTTGGTTCTGCAAGAAACTGTATCGGATCACTGATAATTTTCAGCCGCATCAGGACATCATTGATAATGCCGCCGCTGCTGGGACCAGAGAGCATGGTGGAAACGAGACCAGCCACAATAATCCAAGACAAAAAGTGTGGCATATAGGTAATGTTTTGAACAATCCGCTTCAGCCCACTGTTTTTAACTTCATTGAGCAGTAAGGAGAGCGTTATGGAGCATATATAACTGATTACAAGCGTAAGAAGGCTTTGCATCAGCGTATTACGGATATCACGGATAAACCGTTCACCGTTGATGCCGGTAAATAGCTTGACGAAATTATCAAAACCAACCCATTGCTGATCCCACATGCTTCTTATGGTGGGTTTGAAATTTTGAAAAGCCATACTCCATCCTGTGACCGGTACATATGAAAACAATACCTTATATAGCAAAATGGGTACACTCATGAAGATTAGCTCTCGCTGGAGCATGACCTTCTCCCAGAACCCATTTTTCTTTTTTAAGGTATCCAATGCTTTTGTCGTCATGATATAACCTCCAGATTTCCAAAAAAGGGGATTTCCATCCCCTTTTTCAGAAACCAAAATTAGTTACCCCAGTTCGCAATTCTTTCCTGGATCCCTTCATTGATTTTATCTTCCAATGCCTTAACATTGACCCTTCCAATGGCTGCTACATATTCAGCCCAAATTGTTTCAAATTCATCCGGTTCAGCCAATATCGCTCTTGGCAGATATTGCAGGGAAATGTCTTGTAGCTGCTGGTTTGCCATCTGTGCTTCGCTACCATCAACCAGGTTGATATTCCAACATGGATAATAAACCGGATTATCGGGAGGC
Organism: Clostridiaceae bacterium; assembly: GCA_012522505.1. Lineage (GTDB taxonomy): Bacteria > Bacillota > Clostridia > DSM-8532 > DSM-8532 > JAAYJG01. The sequence goes on along the minus strand of JAAYKJ010000241.1, from coordinate 23,928 downwards.
TGGTTCAGGAAATCACGCCAGGTCTTTTTGTTGTAGGTGGTAAGGAAATCCTGGTCATATTTATTGAGGGTTGCATAGAATTCTTCCGGCTGATCATTCGGCCCGAATGCGTTACCGTCTGAATATGTACCTTGGCGTTTTGGTGCAAGGTCACGTAGGGCTTCCAGCTGATTGGACGCTCTCCAAACCAGATCCTTGGACTGATCGCGTTGTTCCTGGGTTCTGTAGAATCTGCCATTCTCATCAACCAAATAATCTTCGCCTTCAACACCCCATTGCAGGAGTTTCTGCCATTCTTCCTCCATTAAGGTGTTCAGGAAGGATATAGCGATCTCCGGCTTGTCACAAGTAACAGAAATGCCGAAACCCTGATTAATGTTCATAACGTCACGATCTGCATAATAGGGTTCACAACCTTCGTATACAGGCATTGTAGAGACCCATGTGCGTTCATCCTTACCCTGGGACACCAGTGCTTCGTTGGCAGGTCCGAAGCTCCAACGTTGGTCATACATACCCAACACACGGCCAGTAGCCAGCTTTGCAAGGTACTGGTCAAGTGTCTGAGTGAAGGATTCTCTGTCAACCAAACCTTTCGCATTCATAGCGTTCAGGAATTTATACCACCTTTTGGCGATTTCTTTGTCGGCGAATATGGTGGCTACATTATTTTCAACAATAACACCACCATTGTTTGGATGCCCGGCCAAATACTGCGGTGGATTTGTAAGACCCCATTCCCTTCCTGGGGTAGCAAGGACTTCAAACCCGATAGTATCCTGGCCATCAATTTTTGGATATTTCCGCATGTACTCTTCGATCATCTGGAAGTATCTTTCCAAAGTCATGTTGTCGAGATCCGGATACCCTGCATCCTCAAGGACGGCTTTCTGAATCCAGAAGCCTGAAGCACCAAAATTGATGCCACCTGTGATTTCACCATAGAAACGATTATAGTTTGGCAGGATATAGATCTTCTTTTCACCATCACCAGCATCTGTTGCAAAACGGTTCCAGTATGGCTTTACGTGTTCATAGAGAAGTGCTGCTTTGTCTTCCGTCAGGTATTCATCCAACGGAATCAACGCACCTCCCATTAAAAGTCTGGTGTTCAAATCAGTTGTGCCGACCAGATCGGAATACTCGCCACCAGCAAGCATAACACCGATTTTCTGTTCAGCGTTGTCCGGTGTAATGATCTCGTAACTAATCGTGACACCAAGCTTTTCCTTCAATAGCTTTGTGAGCTTGTTATCAGCTGCTGGAGCAGATTCACTTGTTGTCAACCAGGCGCTGAGCTCTACCGGGTTTTCCGGTGAAAGTACAGGTAGCCCTGATGTTGCAGACGGGTCGCTGGACGTTGAAGCACCTGAGCTTTGAGTCGTCTTTTTCGGGTCTGTTGGTTCAGTTATGCAAGCAGTCATCGTAATTGCAAGCAATGGAATCAACAGCATGAGTACAAACCTTTTCATAAGATCCTCCTTTTTTTGCAGGTATATAGTAGCCAGAAGGATTACACGTAATTCCTCCATTCCCTTTCGATGGTTGAATTGACTCATATTCCTGCATATTGTATAATTTAAGTATATTCAAGGCTTAGCGCAAAGTAAATTATCAAATTGGGGATCAATTATAGACATTTTTGGAGGTCAAATGCTTAAGGTGGTTATTGTAGACGATGAACCCTCGGTTTTGGAAGGTTTGAGGCTCTTCATCGACTGGAATAAAGAAGGTTTTGAAATTGTGGGTGAAGCCTCTGATGGCATTTCAGCTTACCCTGTTATCCGGGATAAACGGCCAGATCTTGTCATCTGTGATATTCGTATGCCAGGTTTAACCGGTTTAGAGCTTATTGAGAAAATAAAGGCTGAAATTAACCCCATTCCAAAATTTCTGATGCTAAGCGGATACAACGATTTCACCTATGCACAACATGCTTTACATCTTGGTGCAGTCGGTTACCTCACAAAACCATTGGATTCGAATGAACTGTTATCCGAGTTGTACCGTGTTTCTGATATGTTGGAAGCTGATATTAAGAACAACCATGAAAATATAGAATTGATCCGTTACACCGCAAATCAATCTTATGTCGACATCATTGGTGGAAAGCGCAGTCAGAAGCTTGCCCGTAAGGTAAATTTCATATTCGGTATCCCTGAAAATGCAAAAATTCGTGTTGTTCGGTTTGTCGCCATGCATGAAGATGATGTAGAATCTCATTCCGAAATTTATGACTTGCTGTTGCGCATCACAGGAATAGATAATGAAAACTGTGTTTTTTATAACGGTAACCATCATTATCTTGTATTGCTCCATGATGGTTTGCCAAAATTTCCTCACCACACACTCCTGGTGGAACAATTTTCAAACCACCTTCGCCATCTGAACCGTGAGAATTTAAAGCGTTATTCTTTTTGGGCATTCATAAGCGGAATTTCCTCTTGCGGCTTATTCGAAAGTATCATCAACTGTAACAGGCAGGTTGAGCAATTGCATACCTATTGTATGCTTCACCCGGAAAATCAGGTGCTTAGTTACGAAGCGATCAGTGGAAATTCAACCTTTCAGAGCGAAACCGATATCAGAGTGGTACTTCCCGAATCCGCCTTTGACAGGATTGTCAGTGCTATAAACGGAAATGATGCCAATCGGGTCAGTTCCTCTGTAGAAGCCTTTTTTGCAGATTTATATCAAAAGGTACGACACAGGCAGCTGCTTTCGGTTTGCCTGTATAGGCTGGCCGATGTTGTGCGCAAAATTGCTTCCTCTTACGGAATTGAAGCTGGCAGGGTTATTCTGGATTTCACAAGGGCGGTCGGCAGTCATAACCCTAACTGTAAAAAGCTGGCCCACGTCATGTGTATTCATCTGTTTAATAAACTGAATGAGCACAGCGACAAGCCCATCAATTTGCTGGAAAATGAAATCATTGAATACATAAAGAAAAATTATCGCAGAAAGAGTTTCAGCATCCAGCATATTTCAGAGCGTTTTTCTTTACCGACCATGGTCATCAGCAAAATCGTTAAAAAGAAAACCGGTAAGAAGTTTAATGACTATGTAAATTATCTGCGTATTGAGTATGCCAAAACGCTTTTTGCGTCGGAGGATATTAAAACCACCGCGGTCTGTTGTGATTCGGGATATTCTGATTACGGATATTTCAGCAGAAAATTCAAGCAGTTTACCGGTGTTTTGCCTTCAACATATAAAAAGAGATACAACTGAAGGGATATCTGAGCTATGAAAAAACTTATGATATGGCTGAATAATATCAGCATCAGGCGGCGTTTTATCGTGGTCTATCTGTTGGGCATATGTCTTCCGGTTATCCTTGGAGCCATTGTATGGTGGGCGTTTACATCGCGGGAAATCCGCACGAACACCACGTACTATTTGGATCAAACCTTTGAAGAAGCTGCCGAAAACTTTCAAATTTTGGCACAAACCGCAATCAATATCGCCAATCAGGTGAACGCAGATACATCCATTCGTGAAGACCTTTCGAAAAAATTCAATAACCCGGTAGAGCACTATGAGTTGTATTGGACTTTTTTACGCAACCGCTTCGAGATGTATCTGGTCAGCAATCCAGATATCGCTTCGATTACGCTTTACATCGATGACCAGCATTTTATCAATACCGACTATTTCCGGGTGCTGGATGATTCAACCCGCAAAAGCAAATGGTATTTGGCCACACAGGAAAACAGTTCTTCAGCCTTTACGGTTTATCCCGGTTCCACCTCCATCGCCATTACCCCACAACCAAACCGGATAACAGTCATTCGCAAAATTCAATCTCCAGACTTTCTGAATAATGCAGTGAATTATCTGCTTATCGAACTGCGGATGGACCGGATCATTGCTGGGCTGAAACAGGGAGATCTGAGTACTGATACATACCTTACCCATTCCGGCGATAAGGTCTTCTGGGGCACACAATATCCTGCAAAGCTCGTAGAGGCACCAGTTCTTGAACTTCCGCCTGAAAACAAGTATTACATCCTGCAAAAAGAGATCGGACCTGGGCTTTATTTCAACGGCTGGCATATCTATGGGATCTATGACAGGAGCCAAATATACCGACGGCAGTTTGTGGTTCTTGTTTATATTTTACTTATTACAATTTCTCTGGCCTTATTCTCAGTTTTTCTGATCTGGACGGTTCTAAATTCCATGCGATACCGTCTGTCCGCTTTATCCGATCATATGAAAGGGGTTCGTGAAGACAATTTTGAACCGCTGTTACTGGATAACCCTGGGCAGGATGAGATCGGGTGGCTGATCATGAGCTTTAACAAAATGATCGCCGAAATTAACGAACTGGTTAACGTCGTATATAAGCTTGAAATGCAGAAAAAGTCTATCGAGGTGGAAAACATCCGTGCACAATACAAATATCTGCAAGCACAGGTTGACCCACATTTTTTGTTTAACACGCTAAACGCAATTTTGGTTTTCTGCGTCAAAAACCAGTACACTGAACTGTCCAATGTAATTTCCAGTCTTTCAAAGCTTCTTAAAAGGCTTTTGAATGTTGGCAATAATTTAGTACCTGTTACCGAAGAATTCGACTTTATCGACAAGTATCTTGCCATTGAAAAATTCCGGTTCGGCGGTAAGTTTCAATACGAAATTCATATTGCACAAGATGTTATCGATTCTAATCTTCTGCTACCAAAGATGAGCATCCAGCCCGTTGTTGAGAATGCATGCAAGCATGGTCTCCAGTCTTCAATGGATGAAAACCGTAAACTTTCACTGTCCGCAAAACTCAAGGACGGATCCCTCATGATTTCAGTGAGGGACAACGGTACGGGTATGAGCAGCGAACAGGTTCGCGCCATATTAAGTAATGTGAAAACCAAGAATCCGGGGAATGCGCCAGAAAATGAAGATTATCAAAAAACAGGCAGTGGTGTGGGGCTTAGAAATGTCTACCAGCGTATGATGATGAATTATCATCATAATTTCCGATTTTCAATTAACAGTGCTCCAGGGCATGGAACCGAAATCATTTTGTACATTGATAAGGCAGTATCGATCCAGTAACGGAAACAAAGAAAGACCGTTTCCAGGCTATTCGGCTTATCCGGTCTATTCAACCAGGAGTTGTAGCTTATATGTATTCCGTAGGTTTCTTATGGGTAATCCTTTCAAAGTGCGTAAAGAAGTTATTGTAATTGTTATAGCCAACTAAAACCGATATATCCTTAAGTTTAAGCTCTGTGTTTTTCATCAGCTCAACAGCCTTTTCAATCCTTAGCCGATGCTGGTATTCGTTAATGCTGCAGCCAAATTGCTTCATAAAGGCCTCACCAAGATAACCTGATTCCAGGAACTCCATCTCTGCAAGGGAAGCTACACTTATTTCTTTGTCGAAATTGCTCTCGATATACTCTTTTACCTTGTACAGATAGCTTCGTGAATTCCTTCGCCTGTCCTCAAGCATCATATCGATTGCTATTTCAAGAATGCCCGTGACTTGTTTTTTTAGTTTATCCAAATCCAAGCCATCGTTTCTTTTGTGGATCAGAATATCATTGATTCTGATATTTCTTTCATAAGCAACATGCAGGACATGATAGATACAACTATTTACCATAACCTGAACACCAGCCCGACTGATTTCTTTATCCTTAAAATAGGTAAACATCTCCTCGATCAACTCTTTCGCGTCCTGAAAATTCATAAGCTTAAGGGATTGCATCAGCTCTTCCTCAAAGTTGTCTCTTACAGGGTTCCACCATGCACTTCCAACCTCTTCTCCATAAACATCGTGGTTTCCGTTTTCTCGCTTCAACCGCCTGTTTTGAAAGGCCTCGACGTCTTCCTTGGCAAATCCATATTCTGTTAGAAAGATTGTATCCAACTTTTCCCTGATACTTTCAAGGACTATGATCATTTCTTCCTTGTCAATCGGTTTTAGCAAATAATGGCTGACCTGGCTCCGCATGGCCTGCTGGGCATAGGAAAAATCGGAATATCCGGTTAATATGACAAACTCAGTTGCGATCCCAAGGTTTCTTATTTCATGAATTAGCTCCAATCCACTTTTATGTGGCATCCTTATGTCGGTTATCACTAAATGCGGACGCAGTTCCTGTATGCTTCGCAGTGCGTCCTGTGAATTGCATGCATCACCGCAGAGCTTAAAACCCACCTGTTTCCAGGGGACCATCAATTTCAATCCCTCAATGACGGAGGGTTCATCGTCAACAACATACGCTTTATACACCGCATCTCACCTCAACCATACATTTGTTTAATCGTCTTCTTTTCCATACATTCTCATATATACCATAGTTAATCCGGAAGCTCAAACCCCAAAGCAGTCGGCTACCGATATCCTTGTTTCGAATATCTATTGTAGTTGAAAAGTGTTTCGTACTTCAGCGACCTAATCCCCGCCCATTCGTGTTTTTAGCCCTCGACGCTAAAAATACGCTTCCTCAATTCGTAGCCTTCAGGGCATATGATGCGGGAACTTAGTAGTATTTGGTAAACCAATCTTAGTATAGCAGAAATTGTGATCATGCGTTTCACTTATTATTGGTTACATGGTAACGTTGGCATAGACAGAAATGAATGGTTCGGGAATTACTGCAGTGCTTCAGGTAGCGGAGATCCATCGTTTTAGCGGCCGCTGTATTAGCGTTCGGGAATTACTGCAGTGCTTCTGGTGGTGCATTATTTCGATCCGATATTCGCCCACATATTGATAATAACTCGGATATTTGCCAACGATGCAGATTTATCCCGGGTTTCTATAAAAGCTGACAACTCTGTCAGTTTTACTTCCAGGTCGTTGATGACATCATGATCTATCTCCATTTGAATCCACGGCTTAACCTTTTCCCATTTTTCCATGGAAAGTAAAACACTTTTGCCAGACTCCTCCCAGTTTTCATCGCAGATATATCCTTCAAGGTCAGCCAGTTCTTCTGAGAAACCTGTTCTTTTATCCAGTGGGTTTCTGAAAAGAGTACAGCACGAAAAAGTCAACAAAATGATCGCTATGAAACAGAGTTTGCTTTTTTTCATGTTCGCCTCCTGAAATTTGATTTTACCGCATAATACGCTCGTTCTTTAGCTGGCTCCTGTCGTTGATATTGTGTAGGTGGTTTTATCATCCTTCATATCGATAAACAGGTAACCCTGGGTATCCAATTGTGCCAGGAAAATATCCTCTATCTTGTTAATTCCTTTTTTCTGCAGATGAAAATCAAGCCATGCTTTTGTCAGATTGTTAGAACGCAGTGCCTTTACGTCCAGTATGCCATCAACAATGATATTGGTGGGCAGCCCCGAATACTGTGTTGGAATTTTCATATCACCGGGGGTCACTGGCTGCTTTTGTGACTTCAACAACACGCTGAGCTTTCCGTTCGGTTCGAAGACTGCAAACTCCACATCTTCTACCCTAAACACATTTTTTATACGCAACATCGACATCAGTTCTTCCATAGACAGTCTGTTTTTTCGCAATGCTTCTATCTGTACCTTACCGTTTTGAATAAGTGGCTCTGGTATGCCTTCAATTATTTTCCGGAACATGGGAGATTTGATACAGAGCAGTGCCAAACCCACAGCCAGTATAGCCCATACTGCCATCCCGGCCATGGTTGACCATGAATTTTCATTTACCTGGACAGAAAGGGTTGACGCAATGGAACCAATGGTAATTCCAACTGTATAATCAAAATAAGTCAGTTGGGTTACCTGCTGCTTTCCGACCGGCTTCACCAGAAACAGCAACAGAAAAAAACCAATAACGGATCGGATGATGACAACAACAACAATGGGCATGGTAACCTCCGGCATGTTTTCTCAAAAGCATTCCGTAATTCTCGTGGAACGCTTGGAATGAGTATGTTCTTTTCGATCTATCTTTCCCATTCAATCACAGAATGTATTCAAAAGCAGTGTGTACAACTGTACTTGTTGCACACAATAGAGAACAGGTGATGCTATGCAACTTGTTGAAATCTGCATAGCATCACCTGTTCTCTTCATTCTTGTGATTCATCCAGCAAACCAGTCATCTGCCTTCCAATTGTGACTGCTTCAAATGGATTTCATTGCCGCTTGGTCTTTTGGGATCCTGTTGTATTCTTTTTATCTGCTTATATCCAAACAATACGATTATCTGTAATTTTTCTAGATTACTTTTTTCATTCCTGTTAATATTTTTTTAATGCTGTGCTCAGAAAGGCTGTATTGAACGGATAAATCAGTGATCCTGGCACCATTGATATACTTGTTTACAATTTCCATATTCCGTTTCATGTAAAGTTTCCGTGTACCATTGGCTTCTCCCCATTTTGCACGAACTTCCTTCTTTATGGGAATATACACCACTTCACCTTGAATATACAGTTGGATTTGTTTCAAAAGCCATTCGGGCAACATGTCTTTTGCATTATTATACTTCACTCTGTTACACTCCTTTACTGCATCAACACCTACCCTGATAACGCCTAACAAACATGTATAAGCACCCAATAAATAGAAAATGACCGCTTCGAATAACCTCGGCGGACATAAAAAAGGCACGATAACCTTGTATCGTGCCGTAATCTATCAAGTGTATACTTTTCCCGGAGATTGATGTTGAGTTAATCTCAAATAAAAGCCCCGGGGGAAAATCAGAAAGCCTATGCAGGTTTCTAAGCTTTGTTAGGCATAAGGGTTATTCCTCGATTCGCAGAAGGCAATACATTCTACCCTTCTGCCGATATTCAGTTAGACTTTGACCACCTCAGTAATCATATTCATGCCGTGTTTCATCGCGAACAGTCTCATTAAACACACCCCTTTCCTGCATATTTTTCATCAATACAATTTCCATTATATTGCAAACACATGTTTGGGTCAATAGAAAGAATGAATATATTTATTCTTTCCATTCGTCTAATCATCGTTTTATCAGCTCCTAAGCCCCCGCGCCCTAAAGGCCATGGATAGAGGAAGTATGTTTTTTGGCCGCAAGGGCTAAAAACACGAATCTACGGGGGATAAACCGACACTTTAGTGGCGGTTTCGTTTACATAACAGCTTTATTTATATTAAGCTTAATGCTATACTATTACTATGTATGATCGAAAACAACACGATGAGGGGGTATAAAATGGAATATCGTAAATTTAATTTCGACAGACCGGTATCCTTATTTGGTATTGGATGCATGCGTTTACCGGTGGTTGAAAAAGGTGAGAGTACTGTTATCGATGAAGCTGAAGCGCTTCGTATGATTCATTATGGTATCGAGCATGGTGTTAATTATCTCGATACGGCTTATACCTACCATCAAGGAAACAGTGAGCTGCTTGTTGGCAAAGCGCTAAAGGATGGTTACCGTGAAAAGGTGTTTCTTGCAACAAAATTGCCGGTATGGGCAGTAAACCAATACAGTGATATGGAACGTCTTCTTGATGAACAGCTAAAAAAATTACAGACCGACTATATTGACTTTTACCTATTGCACGCGCTCAACAAGGAGCGGTGGAATAAAATGGAATCACTCCGTGTCATGGAGTTTATGCAGAAGGCAAAAGAAAAGGGTAAAATCAGGTATATTAGCTTTTCATTCCATGATAATCGGGATGCTTTTCATGAAATTATTGACAGTTTTGACTGGGATATGTGCCAAATCCAGATGAATATTATGGACATGAATGAGCAGGCTACAGTTGAAGGCTTGAAATATGCAGGCACAAAAAATATACCTGTCGTCATTATGGAACCACTGAAGGGTGGAAGGCTTGCAAACAGTGTCACTCCAGAGATAAAAGCGATATGGGATCAAGCTGATGTAAAAAGAACACCTGTGGAATGGGCATTCCGCTGGTTATATAATTTCCCTGAGGTTTTAACGATCCTAAGTGGTGTCAGCAATATGGAACAATTAAAGGATAATCTGAGGATATTTGCAGACGCTAAAGCAAATTGCATGGATGAAGAAGAGCTATCCCTTGTTGAACAGGTTCGGCAGGTATACCTTAATAAGACCAAGGTTCCCTGTACGAATTGTGAGTATTGCCTCCCCTGCCCTCAGGGAGTTTCTATTCCCCGCATCTTCAGCCTTGTGAACGATGCTTCAATGTATGATGACGAAACTGTTCCGAGGCATGAATACCAGAACATTGTGGTAAAAAACAAGCAGGATGCAGCACAGTGTGTGGCGTGTGGGCAATGTGAAGCAGCTTGTCCGCAGCATATTCCCATCATTGAAAAGCTTGAGGAATGCCACACATATTTGATGAAGAAATAAAAGAAAGCCAGGTGAGTTAACTCCCTGGCTTATATAAATAACAGAAGACTTACGGCCATTACCATCATGCCTGCAATAAGGCCATATATGGAAAGATGTGCTTCTCCATACTCCCTTGCGGTTGGCAACAATTCATCCAGAGAAATGAAAACCATAATCCCCGCTACGGCTGCGAACAGAACTCCAAACGTTACATCATTGAAAAAGGGCTTTAAAATCAAAAATCCCAGCAGGGCTCCGATTGGCTCTGACAACCCTGAAAGAAAGGATAACTTGAAAGCTTTCCCCTTACTGCCCGTTGCATAATATATTGGCACCGATACTGCTATTCCTTCGGGAATATTATGAATGGCAATGGCAGCAGCAATGGCAATACCCAGGGTCGGATCCTTCAATGCCGCAGTAAAGGTTGCGATCCCTTCTGGAAAATTATGAATCGCTATCGATATTGCTGTAAAAGAGCCCATCCTGATCAGTTTTGATTTCCCTTTTTCATTTAAGTTTTCCACACGTTTCACTTCATGAGGATTCTCCTCTGATGGAATCAACCTGTCAATTAAAGCAATAAAAAACATTCCTGCAAAGAAAGATGCAACGGTAATCCAAGATCCTTTTTTTTCGCCAAATACCGCTATCAGAGAGGACTGCGCTTTTGTAAAGATATCTATCATCGCAACATATATCATCACTCCAGCTGAAAAACCCAGCGTCACCGACAAAAAACGGGTATTTGTCTTTTTCGCCAGAAAGCCCATGGCACTTCCAATACCTGTGGACAGGCCGGCAAACAGTGTCAAGCCAAAAGCAAATAAAATTCTGTTAGTATCCATCGTATCTCTCCTATACTTGATTCTACAATTTGTTACCACATAATTTGAATTTTAAACTTTTTTCAACTAAAAACAAATACGCCCACTAAACCGTTTATTTTTGCATGCATGCTCCTTATACTTGCTTTCTTCTCCGAGATATGTCTCAATGAAAGCATCGTTATTTTTATCGATATGGGAAGGTTTCAAAATGCATTTAAAAGAAAGAATACAAAATCCTTTTATATTGATTATTTCAATTTTTCGTTATATACTATTCACAACCCCTTTTTATAAGGTTAATATGGTCGTTATCTGCATAAACTTTTCATGTGACGACTAAGAAAGACATGATTAATGCAAAGCAATAGAACCAAACCGAATTTCATGCTCTTTTTATCACAAGACTGAGAGAAATGATTCTGTTTCTCTTGAGAGCACTGGAACCGCAAGGTTCTGAATTGTTTGATTGTGATTTTGTCAGGTTACCGTAAAGAACATTATTATATACATAGAGAGGTAATGATTTGAACGAATTATCTGGTAAATTAAAAGAAGTATTGATGTCCGTATTGCCGATTACATTCATAGTTCTGATACTCCACTTTACCATAAGTCCATTGGAATCGAATATGTTATACGCATTTCTCATCGGTTCTGCCCTGGTAATTATCGGGCTGACCATTTTCCTGTTTGGAATTGACCAAGGGCTCGAACCCATTGGGCATGGAGTTGGAAATGCAATTACGCATTCAAATAGCTATGCAGTAATCATTACGGTCAGTTTGATTTTGGGGTTTTTTATTTCCTACGCAGAACCCGATCTCCACATTCTTGCCAACCAGGTAGACAATGTTACCTCAGGGCAGTTTGACAATATCTTGATGGTAATTGCTGTTTCTGTCGGGCTTGGCGTGATGATGACTCTTGGAATGCTGCGTATCCTTAAAAATATCCGGCTGAAATATATGTTTACAGCCGCATACGCTTTGATTTTTATTCTGTCATTATTCTCATCATCTGATTTTCTGGCAATCGCTTTTGATGCTTCCGGGGCCACAACAGGTGCGATCACAGTTCCATTTATGCTGGCTTTGGCAGCAGGGGTTTCGGCGTTGAAAAAAGACAGCAAGGTAAGCGAAGCGGATAGCTTTGGGTTGGTGGGGATTTCTTCCACAGGTGCGATCCTTGGGGTTTTATTTGCCGGTCTTTTTCTTGAAGGAGGTAAACTGGATGGCGATTTACCAGAAGCAGACATAGCCGTTACCAATCTGCTTGAAGCATATGGTTCCAAGCTTTATCACATCGCAGTTGAGTCTTTCCTGACACTTTTACCAATTATTATCGCTTACATCATATTTCAGATATTTTTCTTTAAGCATAAAAAGAAGAAGGTCATCGATATTGTCCGTGGTTTAGTGATAACCTATGTAGGACTTGTTATATTTTTACTGGGCGTAAATGGCGGCTTTATGGACGTTGGCGCTCAACTGGGAATACAGCTGGCTTCGATGGATTCAACGATTCCTGTTCTCCTGGTAGCTTTACTGCTCGGCCTTACCACTGTGTTGGCCGAGCCTGCTGTCCATGTATTGACTAATCAGGTTGAAGATGTTACCGGAGGCTCTGTTAAACGCAATTTGGTTCTCATTTTTCTGTCTATAGCAGTTGGTCTTTCCATCTTTATGTCTGCTTTGCGGATTCTCATTCCTGGTATCAAGCTTTGGATGTATTTGCTGCCCGGTTTTGGTCTCGCGGTGGTAATGGCTTACTTTGCACCTGACTTGTTTGTGGGTATGGCATTTGATGCAGGCGGTGTTGCTTCAGGACCTATGACAGCAACCTTCTCTCTTGCCTTTGTTCAGGGTATCGCAGCACAAGTTCCAACAGCTGATGTGGTAGCAGATGGGTTTGGTATGATCGCAATCGTTGCAATGATGCCGATTATAGCAGTCGAGTTGCTTGGTACAATCTATCAAGCCAAATCGCGCAAGGCATCCACTGCTGCTCGTGATGCATCCAATACTGCTATTTTAAAAGAGCATTCAATAGGAGGAAAAGAAAATGAATGAACCGGCAATGGAACATCTGTACCAGATCATGACACTCATCCTAAGTGAAAATCAATGCCATAAATTTGTCCGTATCGCCAAAGATAAAGGCATCCGCAGCGGGATAATCATACTCGGCAGAGGCACGGTAAAAAATGCGACTTTAAACTTATTGGGGATAAAGAGTGAGAAAAAGGAAATTGTCAGCATCCTTCTTGAAAACGAAAAAGCAAAAGAATTGCTGGATCATTTCACGAAAGAGCTTTTGCTGAATGAACCAGGGCATGGAATTGCTTACACAACGCCTGTAATAACCGCAGATAGGATAACAAGCGGTCAGCAGGGCACTTTGGATACAATGCAGGGTATGGAGGACGAGAGTATGTTTAAAAAATTGACGGTAGTTGTCAATCGAGGCATGGCAGAAGAAGTAATGGATATTGCACGCAAATCAGGCGTCACGGGCGGCACGATCATGCACGGTCGGGGAACTGGTTCGGAGTTCACGACAAAATTACTCGGTATGGAAATTGAACCAGAAAAGGAACTGGTAATGATTCTGATGCCAAACGACTTGATCGACAAAGTCGTGAACGATTTGTTTCAAGAGCTTCAATTGAATAATCCTGGAAATGGGATTTTGTTTGTGGAGCCTGTCTTGGATGTGAGAGGTCTTTTTGGCTCGCACCGAAAGAACAATGACAGTTAATTTGGGAACTTGAACTCGATATACGACGGTATGCCCTTTTTTGGGGTATTCTTTTGACGGATAAAAAGACTGCACGAAAGGTTTTACCAATCAGTGCAGTCTTTCATTCACTTTATACTCTTCAAAATGTCGTGGAATCTAAAAAGCTTCTTAGTCCAGACGGGCTTTACAGCCCGCCCTTTCCACATTCTATTTTCTCAGACGTTCTTCCAATGCTTTTAGTTGGTTCTTAAGCTCCTGCGGCAGCTTGGGCTCATAATTATTGTAGTGCTCCTTAATCGATTCAACTTCCTTCAGCCATTCTTCCTTATCAACCTTCAGAAGCTCGTGCATCTCTTCGGCACTGACATCAAGCCCTTCGATATCAATGGCTTCATCCGTGGGCATATACCCGATGGGGGTTTCCACTGCTTTGCCTTCCCCGCTGACTCTTTCAAAGATCCATTTCAGAACACGACTGTTTTCGCCAAATCCAGGCCATAGCCACTTTCCGTTTTCATCTTTTCGGAACCAGTTAACATAGAAGATCTTCGGCAATTTGTCATCGCCGGTCTTTTCCCCTATATCAAGCCAATGCTGCAGGTAATCACCTACATGATACCCGATGAATGGAAGCATTGCAAATGGGTCGCGGCGGACCTTACCGATATTTTTATCGATGGTTGCTGCTGTAATTTCAGATCCCATGATCGAACCCATAAAAATACCGTGATTCCAGTCAAAGCTTTCATGGACCAATGGAATTGTGGTTGGGCGACGTCCGCCAACGAGAATCGCTGAGATGGGCACACCATTCGGATCCTCCCACTCTGGTGCAATTACAGGGCACTGGCTTGCAGGGGCTGTAAAGCGTGCATTGGGATGCGCCGCCTTTTCATTTGAATCCGGTGTCCAATCCCTGTTTTTCCAGTCGATCATATGGTCAGGTGCATCACGGCCTATGCCTTCCCACCATACGTCTCCATCATCGGTCAACGCCACATTAGTGTATATGGTATTCTTCCCAATACTGTGCATCGCATTGGGGTTTGAGTCCTCGGAGGTACCGGGTGCAACACCGAAGAATCCTGCTTCCGGGTTTATTGCATACAGTCTTCCATCTTTTCCGAATTTCATCCATGCGATATCATCCCCAATAGTTTCAACCTTCCAGCCTGGAATGGTGGGAACAAGCATAGCCAAGTTCGTCTTTCCGCAGGCACTGGGAAAAGCACCGGTGATATATTTCACCCGTCCTTTTGGATCGGTTAGCTTCAGGATAAGCATATGTTCTGCTAACCAGCCTTCGTCACGAGCCTGAACAGACGCAATTCGAAGGGCAAAGCATTTCTTCCCCAAAAGTGCATTTCCGCCGTAGCCTGAACCATAGGACCAGATTGTTCTTTCTTCTGGGAAATGGCTAATGTATTTTTTATCCATTGGAGCACAAGGCCACGGAACATCCTTTTCACCCTCTTCGAGGGGTGCACCGACTGAGTGCAGGCATGGCACAAACTCACCATCTTCGCCCAAAGCTTCCAAAACCTGTTTCCCCATTCTTGTCATAATACGCATATTGACAACAACATAAGGACTATCTGTTATTTCAACACCTATCTTGGAAATGGGAGAACCAACCGGCCCCATCGAGAAAGGAATAACATACAGGGTCCGCCCCTTCATGCATCCATCGTAAAGCTCGGTCATGGTCTTTTTCAATTCTACCGGGTCTACCCAGTTATTTGTCGGACCAGCATCTTCCTGCTTTCTGGAAGAAATGTAAGTACGGTTTTCAACACGGGCGACATCGGATTCATCACTTCGGAACAAATAACACCCCGGTAGCTTTTCTTCATTCAGTTTAACAGCTGCTCCTGAATCAACCATTTCTTTCAAAATACGCTGATTCTCTTCCTCAGAACCATCACACCAGTAAATCTTATCCGGCTTACACAGATTCGCAACTTCTTGAACCCAATCTTGCAATTTTTTGTTTTTCGTATGCATTTGACAAATCTCCTTCCATAATTTTTCATAATCGTTTTTAAATTACGTAACTTGCGACCACTTAACAAGTCGCGAGGGATTGTTAATTTTTTCACTTTTATGATATTAAAAGAATAGTACCACAAACCCCAGGAAAATTCAAGCACTATTTGAAACTGTGAAATATACATCCTGCATTATTTTAGCGGGTTCTATTGCTGAATCAATTACATCGCCATTGTATCAAAACTGAAAAGATACTGGCTTTCTTCCCGGGACTGACAACTGGTGGCGCAATGAGTTGGGCTTATCGCATTAAGT
Source organism: Clostridiaceae bacterium (assembly GCA_012522505.1). Lineage (GTDB taxonomy): Bacteria > Bacillota > Clostridia > DSM-8532 > DSM-8532 > JAAYJG01. The sequence goes on along the minus strand of JAAYKJ010000241.1, from coordinate 7,794 downwards.
ATTCCCGATGATATTCATATTTATGACACTTTTTGTTGTTCCGTTTATCAAAAGAGCCTGCTATTTTTCAAATAGGTTGTTTCAATATGTATCTCTTCAATTATTATGTAGATTACACCTTCTCTTTCCCTTGGGTGATTTCAACAAAATTGCGTACTGCTACTGAAAGGGACACACTGTTCAAATAGCAAAAACCGATTGCTCTTTCAGGTATCGGTTCAACCATAGGAATCTTGTATAAAAGCCCCTTGTTTAAATAATCCTGCGAAAATTCTTCAATAACACAGGATATGCCAAAGTTATATTTTGCGAATTCCAGCAGCAGTTCATGAGAGCCAAGTTCTATTTCGGGTTCAATTTTGATACCTTTTGTTGCAAGAAATTTTTCAACCAATTGCCTTGAATTGGACTTACGCTCTAGAAAAATTAATGGGTGTTGGTTGATTTCTTCGAAAGTTCTGGGTTCCTGACTAAACTGCTTGTATTTTTCACCGCAGACAAAAATATCATGTATCGTCATGCATTCTTGTACTCCCAATGCGGAATCCTTGATCGGAAGGTTACATACCGCGATATCAATCTCACCCGATTTGATCATCCTGCACAATTCTATCGTTGTCCGATTGATGATCTTCAATTTAATGTTTGGTGAATTGCTTTTAAACTTTCCTAAGTATGGCAGCAAATAGTACCGCGATATCGTATCGCCCACTCCGATTTTCATTTCACCAAACAACAGATCTCTGGATTCGGAAAGCTTTTTCTCACCTGCTTCTATCAAGTTGATTGCAGAACTCACATATTCATATAAAAGCTGACCATCGGTAGTTAATGTGGCACCCTTTGATGTCCTGGTGAAAAGGCGAATGTCCAGTTCCCGCTCCAGATTCATAATTGATTGGCTGACGGCAGGCTGTGTCATATACAAGGCTTTGGCTGCTCGGGAAAAGCTCTGATGTTTCGCAACTTCACCAAAAATACGGTATGCATCCATTTTCGAGATCATATAACCAATCCTTATATTAATTATTAAATGTATCTATTGTACTTATATCACTATGTTGTGTATAATACAAGTGTTCGATGAAAATAACTGAAAAGTTTTTTCTGGTGGAAGAAATAACTCGGACGGAAACAAGGGTTACACGCTAAATACAGAGCGATAAAATTTCAAGAAACGACTTTTCCGGAAGGGAGATATTTGAATGGAAAGAATGATAGGTACAATATCCAGAGGCCTTCGTGCCCCTATCTTCAAACGAGGTGATGATCTCGTTCAAATCGTCACTGATACTGTGTTAAGAGCTTCTTCTAAAGAAGGATTCAGTATTCGGGACAGGGATATTGTCGGGATTACTGAAGCGATTGTTGCGCGTGCTCAGGGAAATTATGCGAGTACAGACGACATCGCAGAAGATATTCGTCATAAATTCGGTACCGATACGCTGGGGGTTATATTTCCGATATTAAGCCGCAACCGCTTTGCTGTCTGCCTGCGTGGCATTGCAAAGGGTGCTTCAAAAATAATACTTATGTTGAGCTATCCCGCCGATGAAGTGGGTAATCATCTTATTGACCTTGATATTTTGGACGAAAAGGTGATAAATCCATGGAGCGATGAATTGACTGAAAGGCAATTCAGGGATCTGTTCGGTTATAGAAAACATAAATATACGGGTGTGGATTATATAGAATATTATAAATCTTTGGTTGAAGAATCCGGCGTTGAATGCGAAATCATCTTTTCAAACAATCCGAAAACCATCCTGAAACATACAAATAATGTATTGGCTTGTGATATTCATACGCGAGAAAGGACAAAAAGGATTCTGAAAGCAAACGGCGGTATAAAAGTCTTCACTCTCGACGAAATTTTGTCCGCTCCCGTAAATGGCAGCGGTTACAATGAAATGTATGGGCTTCTGGGTTCAAACAAGGCAACTGAAGACACTGTGAAGCTTTTTCCAAGGGGTTGCCAGGAATTGGTTGACTCCATCCAAACAGCTATCCATCAGAAGACAGGCAAAAAAGTGGAAGTCATGGTTTATGGCGACGGAGCTTTCAAAGACCCGGTAGGTAAGATTTGGGAACTGGCCGATCCCATCGTTTCACCAGGCTACACAGAAGGCCTTGTAGGAACACCGAACGAGATCAAATTGAAATACCTTGCCGACAACAATTTTGCCGATCTTGATGGTGAAGCGTTGAAAGAAGCGATTTCAAGCTATATCCAAAACAAAGGATCGAACCTGGTTGGAAGTATGGAGTCACAGGGCACTACTCCCCGGCAACTGACCGACCTGATCGGAACCCTGTGCGATCTGACATCAGGAAGTGGAGACAAGGGAACCCCAATTGTATATATTCAGGGCTACTTCGATAATTTTTCACAGTCCACTGAAGGCTGATAGTTGGTATATTTGCTGTATTCCTGCAATTGATGGATAATTTCCTCTGTTAAGCAGAAAATAAAATAAAGCGCTGCGCAAGTCATGCAGAAACAACTGTTAATCCCCCACTAAAGTCTTGCGCAAGCGCTCATTGAATTGCTAACGGAGGGATGAACATGGACACCACACATTTTAGTAGTCCGCCACAATCTTATTGGCTCGCTTCAACAGACTCAACAGATTATCCCGAACTAAAAGAAGATATTTCGGTAGATACAGTCATTATCGGTGGAGGCATGGCTGGGATATTGTGCGCATACCTATTACAAAGGGAGGGCGTACAGAGTGTCATTCTGGAAGCCCAACGGATTCTTTCGGGCACAACTGCCCACACAACGGCAAAAGTTACTTCGCAGCATGGTCTCATATACGATAGGATTAAAAAACAGCGCGGAACAGAACTAGCACAGCAATATGCCACTGCAAATGAAACTGCTATCCACGAGATTAAAAAAATTGCAGACACCCTTCATATTGAATGTGATTATATGACTCAGGCTGCATATGTTTACGCACAGGACGATAAAAACATTGAAAAGCTGGAAAATGAAATAAAAACCGTTACTGAACTCGGGATCAAGGCCGCCTGGGTTGATGATATACCATTTCCGATAAGTATCAAGGGCGGAATGCGGTTTGATGAACAGGCGCAATTCCACCCCAGAAAATTTCTTATGCCACTAGCTGCCAAAATCAATAGCAATGGCGTTCATATCTATGAAAACAGCAGGGTTGTTGACCTGGAATATGGCGATATGATTACTGTTTCCACAGCACAGGGAAAGAGAGTAACCGCCAAAAAAGCCATTATCGCATCTCACTATCCTTTTTATAATAAACATGGTATGTATTATTCCCGATTATACGCCGAAAGGGCGTATGCGATTGGGATTACAGTGAAAGAGAAATATCCCGGCGGAATGTACATTAATGCTGAAGATCCCTCCCGCTCCCTGCGATGTCATCCCACCGAGCAGGGAGAGCTGATTCTTGTAGCTGGTGAAAACCACAAGACCGGTCAAGGCAAAGACATGGCAAACCACTATCAGGAATTGTTCAATTTTGCAGGTGAGGTTTTTACCATGACCGACATTCATTACCGCTGGTCAACTCAAGACTGTATGACACTGGATGGCGTTCCGTATGTCGGCCTGTATCAATCCGACAAGCCCGATCTTTATATTGCCACAGGGTTTGAAAAGTGGGGAATGACCAACAGTATGGCATCAGCAACCATCCTAAAGGATCTTATTACGAAAGGCAGCAACCCGTGGCAGGAAGTCTATAATCCCTCGCGCAAAGACATCCTGGCGCAGGTTAAGACCTTTGTTGTCGAGAACGCCGATGTAGCAAAACATCTTATCAAAGGTAAGATAGCACCTATTCCGGATGCTGTTGAAATAAACCCTGGAGAAGGAAAAGTATTTGAAACAGACAAAGGTCGTACTGGTGTATATCGGGATGAAAACCAAGAGCTCCATCTTGTCAATCCAACCTGTACTCATATGGGGTGTGAATTGAACTGGAACTCCGCGGAAAAATCATGGGACTGCCCATGCCATGGATCACGGTTCAGCTGGTTGGGAGATATCATTGAAGGTCCTGCGGTGGAACCACTGTCTGCAGAGAAAGATGTGAACACGATAGAGAAACTTATCAAGGATGAGTATTGATCAGACTTTCATCGACAACCACTGCAGCACCTGACGCTGTACGAATGCGCCTAATTGCCAGAAGATTGATCTGAAATGAAAAGAGCTGCTGGGCTTCACACTCAAGCAGCTCATAACAAGAATGTCGTGGTTATTTGCATGTCCTTTCTTTTTCTCTATCTTGATTGGGTTGGTAGAAATGGAATGATTCCTTTTGCAAACTCGGACATGCTCATCGTTTGCAGCCACACTTTTCCTGGACCAGTCAAGGTTGTTAGGAACAAACCCTCTCCGCCGAACAGAATGTTTTTAAAACCTTTGACCATTTCGGCCTGATACTGGACGGTCTCTTCAAACGCAGCTACATTACCGGTATCAACCTTTATTGTTTCACCGGGAGCCAGCGTTCTTTCAGCAAGACTGCCATCGATTTCAAAAAACACATATCCCCTCCCGGACAGCCTCTGCATGACAAAGCCTTCACCGCCAAAAAGACCCGCTTTCAGGCCTCTGGTAACATAGGCGCTTAATTCAACACTTGGCTGCGCACAAAGAAAGGCACTCTTTTGCGCTATAATCGGACATTTACCAATATCCACAGCAACAATATGGCCTGGGAATGCACTTGCAATGACGATCTCCTGATTAGGTGCATGAGAGGTATATGTGGCCATAAACAAAGATTCTCCCGATATCATCCTGCCCAAACCTTTCATGAAGCCTCCCTGCATGTTGGTTTCCATTGTGAAACCGCTGTCCATCCATGTCATGCCACCAGATTGGGTGTAAATGCTTTCACCCGGATTCAAACGGATCGACACAGCCGGCAGGCTGTCTCCAAATATTTTGAAATTTAATTGTGCAGGTTGTACAGGTTGATTCATGTTCACAGGTGCGGACGGGCTGGCTGCCTGAGGATTGGCATCATTGCTGACCGGTGTCCCGCAGGATGTGCAAAACTTGCTGCCTGGTTTAAGTTGCGCTCCGCATTTTTGACATAACATACAATTCTACCCCCTTTTTTTAGTAATATCATACCATTATAATTCTGGAAATTCAACAATACCTTAGACATTTAATAAATTATTGGTTACGGTAAGGAGTGTACCAAAGGATGCTTGCAGCGCCCGTATTTTGGCGCACAATTCGCACAAGCACTCTTGAATCTCCGGTTATGGACAGCAGGAACCGTTTAGAATCTTCTCTATATAATATTAAAGGAACCATACTACTGCGTAGGTGTTATGCAGCGTGCAATCATTTTAGTTTCGCGATAAAATATCCGAATACATTTATATTGCACAGGCATTACAATCATGATATTATGTATTCTGTTGGGCTTATTTCGCGGGCTGTTGGAAATGCCCTCCATAGGCTGTTCTTGAGGCTTTTAAACAAGATTCACATCATACGGAATAACCTGGAAGGACCTTTTCGATCGTCCCTGGTACTTAAGCCATAGCATCAATATGAAGGGGTGTTTCTATGAATGTCTTATGGTTTGAACTTTTTTCCATCGGGGTCGCGATTGCATCTTTTGTCTTTGCTGCATGGCTGTACAAATGGGTAAAAAAGCAGCCTTCCTCTAACGTAAAAATTGCACAAGTCGGTAAACTTATCCGACAGGGAGCTGCAACTTTCCTGAGTAAAGAATACAGGGTACTAACCCGTTTTGCAGGTATAGCGGCTATTCTTATTTTGTTATTCCTTCCAAAGCCCATCTGGAGCGGAGGATTCATTAAAAACATCACTATGGCAATTTCATATATCGCAGGTACAGTTTTTTCAGCGATAGCTGGGAAGATCGGTATTGAGGTTGCTACCATTTCAAACATCAAAGCTTCTGAAGCTGCAAAAAATGGAATTAAACCCTCCTTTATGGCAGGGTTCCGTGGTGGCGCAGTAATGGGCATGGCCGTTGTCGGGGCTTCACTTCTTGGTGTTACTGCTGTTCTTCTGGTCACCAATAACACCACTGCTTTGCTGGGTTTCAGCTTCGGAGCAAGTTCTCTTGCCTTGTTTGCAAAAGCAGGCGGAGGGATTTTTACGAAAACCGCAGATATCAGTGCTGACCTGGTTGGTAAGGTTGAACTGGGAATTCCGGAGGATGACCCGAGAAATCCTGCAGTAATTGCTGACAACGTAGGAGATAACGTAGGAGACGTTGCAGGAATGGGAGCCGACCTGTTCGACTCAAATGTTGCTTCCATGTCCGCTGCCCTTGTTATGGCAGTTGCTCTTGATAAATTGGCGAATAATACTGTTAATGCAAGCATGGTGTTTTGTTATGCAGCGTTGGGGCTTTTGGCTTCCATCATCGGTGTTGCAATGGCTCGAATCGGTAAAAACGGAAACCCGACCAAAGCATTAAACAACAGCACATATTTCACCACAGGGATATATGCTGTACTTACCGGCTTGGCTACCTTTATCTTTGGTTTTGAATGGCGTATATGGGGTGCCTGTATTGTCGGCCTGGTTGTTGGCGTGATCATTGGTCTCACCACCGATTACTTTACCGATGACTCTAAAAAACCTGTACATTATGTTGCAAAAGCATCTCAGTCTGGTCCGGCTTTCACGATTCTTTCAGGCATTTCATACGGGCTGATCAGTGTTCTGCCAGCAATGATTGGTATTGCCATTGCTGCGTTGGCTGCTTACAAACTTTGTGAACCCATCGGCTACGGATATGCCATGTTTGGTATTTCCATGTCCGCTGTGGGGATGCTTTCCATTGTGGGCATGATCATTTCCAATGACGCATACGGGCCAATTGTGGATAATGCCAGGGGCCTTGCTGAGATGGGCAATCTGGGTGACGATGTTCTCGAAATCACAGACGAGCTTGACAGTGCTGGTAACACAGTTAAGGCTGTCACCAAGGGCTTTGCAATCGCTGCCGCCGGCCTCACTGTTATCGCTTTACTGGGTGCTTTCATGAGCGAAGTCAACACTGCGGCTGAAGAATTAGGTGTAGCTGGCCTGACAGGTTTTGATGTCATGGATCCCGTTGTGTTCTTTGGAATGTTGGTTGGAGCGGCCATTCCGCTTGTCTTCTCTGCGATGCTGATGTTGGGTGTTGACAGAAATGCTCAGAGAATGATTGACGAAATTCACCGACAGTTCAGAGAAATCGTTGGCTTGAAGGAAGGCCGTGAAGGCGTCCATCCGGAATATGACAAGTGTATTGAAATCGCTACAACCGGTGCAATCAAAGAATTAATCCCAGCCGGTCTCATGGCTATTATCGCAACCCTTGTAGTTGGTTTTGTCGGCGGTGTAGCGGCAATTGGAGGTTTCTTGGTGGGTAATATTGTCAGCGGCTTGCTGTTTGCGTTGTTCATGTCAAATGCAGGTGGCTTGTGGGATAACTCCAAGAAATATATAGAAGCCGGCAATGAAGGTGGTAAGGGCTCAACTGCACATAAATCTGCAGTTGTCGGTGATACGGTCGGTGATCCCTTCAAGGATACTGCCGGTCCCTCCATCAATACACAGATTACCGTTGTATCTCTGGTAGCATCGCTGCTGTCAACCGTATTCCTGACATTATCGATATTCTAGCAGGTTCGCAGGGATAGAATTTATAAAAGACTGTACTCTACTATTATACGAGTACGGTCTTTTTGTTTTCTGATCAAAAACATCAATCTCCATTTCTCTTCTCTGCAGCTGGAAATAATCAGGGT
>JAAYKJ010000240.1 GCA_012522505.1 Clostridiaceae bacterium | reverse complement strand
GTATAAAGGGATGTTTCACCACCTGACGCCTTAGCTCTTCCAAATGCAGACTGTTTTTCGCAAGCTTGATACGTCTGACTTTGCGAGGCAAATCTGTCTGGGTGAATTGGGTTGATGAGGTTCTGTCGTAGATAAGTTTTTGTACATCAATATCCGCTGTTAACAGCTGGGAATCTTTTTGAAAACGTTCGGTCTGACCTAATATGTTTCCATTTTCAGCGATAATACCATGCCCTCCGAAAACCAGATCCGTTGTCGATTCACCCACACCGGCCGATGCATAGACATATCCTGCAACACACCTTCCCGACTGGCTTTTAACAACCAATTCCCGGTACTCATGCTTTCCGATGAGCTCATTGCTAGCCGAAAGGTTACACAGAATAACCGCACCATTAATCGCATGAATGCTTGAGGGCGGAACAGCCATCCACATGTCCTGGCAGATTTCTATTGCAAGACAAAGCTCTGGATAATCACTGTCCTGGAAGACCAGATCAGCCCCACAGGGAACAGCCGCGTTGAACAGGGTAACGGTATCTGCCATCAGCTCGCTACCTTCATGGAACCACCTTTTTTCGTAAAACTCATGACTATTGGGGAGATATGTTTTTGGCACAACACCTAAAATACGCCCCTTCTGAACAACAGCAGCGCAGTTGTAGAGCTGCTGATCAATCAACAGCGGCAAGCCGACTAAAAAGACATTGCTCCAGTTTGAAGAAGCAAGCATAATCCTTTCAAGAGATTCCAATGCTGCGCGAAGCAATATTGACTGACCGAAGAGATCCCCGCAGGAATATCCGGTTATACACAGTTCGGGAAACACCGTAACGTAAACCCTTTGTTCCACCGCTTTTTCCATGAGTTCCAGGATTTTTTCGGTATTATAACCGCAATCTCCAACCTTCATTTCGGGAACTGCCGAGCCCACACGAACAAAACCGTAATTGTTCAAACAAATCACCAGGCTTCCAATATCTTGTATAATTTATACCATTATAGCATACTGAACTCATCGGCTTCAATCGAAGCTGTAAATATATAGTTTGTTACTGTTCACACCCAATATACTTGAGATATAGCTGTGAATAACGGAAACCACGGTTTATTTGCAAGAGCAGTATAGCTCGGCCCGGGCAAGTCTCTACTGCAACAGCTTGTTCAGGATATCCTGCTGAATTTTCTCAACTTCATTGAATTTCATATTGGGAATATAATAGCTTTCCAGATCATCATGCAGCCTTTTGGCCCTGCCGATCGATTCCACAGCTTTTTGCAGCAGTTTTTCATGTTCTTTCAAGTTGAAGCTGATCTCTTCCCTGTTATATTCAAGCACTGCTTCATCCAGGTATTGGTTCAGGTTTATTGTCCGCGAGGGTTTTCGTTCGACAGTATGCACTGAATTTGTTGTCGTGACAGCGCAATTCAATTCGGAAATGACTAAATGCTCCAGTTTATATGGGTTTAGTGCACAATAATAGGACTCCGTGTGTATTCCCCGTTCCACAGCTGCCTGCCTTATCCGTTCAAGCAGCTTTTCCGTGCCAGTTCCGGGGTTCCCGACCACGGCGATCACGTCTTCCGTTGTTATCAAAGAGGGTAGATAGTTCACCAGCCCTTTCGGTGTTATGGCTGAAGCAAATAGATGCCTTTGTTTTCCTTCGACCTCCGATACCCCGATACCTTCAAAAATACTCTCCACGACCTCAGCAATCACTGGGTTAGCCTTGCCATGATCCATGGCCTGTTCATAAATGGCCTGGTTATCGCTGAATATACTGTAGGCCGCCTGAATGTAGCGGTACGCCCTTCCAAAGGAATTTGTGATCTGAGCATTAATGCGAAGAATTTGATCCCTGTTCGCAGAAATACCCTCTTCCCGCCAGAACAGACCTAAGTTGATGATCTCATCAATGGCCCCAGGATTCTTTGGATCGACGACGTGGGGCGCAGTGCCATCTATCATTGCAATGCTTTTTTGGGGAAACACCACCCCATCCAAGCTATCGGGGTCACTGGAGCAATGCATGTATTCCGTGTCAAATCCATGCTCGCACATTCCTTCGCCAATTTTACGCATAAAAGTGGACTTGCCTACACCCGGCCCGCCTTTCAGAATAAAAATCCTTTTTGCATCTTCCTGCGGCAGAACATAATCATAATAACTAAAAAAACCCTTTATTGTATTTCCTCCTGGAAACATATGCCTGACTTTTCCTCTCGACATAACAACCCCTCCACAAAAGACGGTTGATTCACCCCGTCAAATACGTTGATAATACATCTGTCCATGGGTTTAGTATATGATTTCAGGCTTTCCTTTATGAATTGACTTTAATGTTCGATTTCACTTCCATTTTTTTCTTCTGTTTAGCAGGGCATCAACATATGCGCTATTTTCACTGGATTCCTTTGCTGGTTCTTTCTGTTTATGGCGTTTTCCCTGTTTGCTTTTCTTGTTCATATCCCGCTCTGCTTTTTCCTCCACCCTCTCCAAGCCTGCTGGCTTTTCAACGGTGCCTTCCTCACTTACTGCTTTAATAACAGGATCGACGGATGCATATGTGATTTTTCTGTTCCTGACCTCACTTAAATAGTGATTTACCGTCGCAGCAACTTTCTCCCGCCAGAAGAGAAGGATGGGTTCAATGGGAATTTGCAGTTTTCGAAGAGCAATATCAAAAAGCAGTAGAATCAATGCCAGCAGAACAAATAGGTTTGTCAGATTCCTTCTGGCACCGACATTTTGAACTTCGCCGCTAAAAACATCAGCAGGATCGGTTATAACTCTGCCGCCACCTGCCTGCGCCAGATTCTCTAAAAAAACAGCAGCATGCGCATCCAGAACCCTGTATTCCTTCGAATAGGGCATGACCACGCCTGTACTGATATTTTCAACTTCGTTTTCACCAGGTATTTCAAGATGGATAATATACGCTCCGGGTTCAGCGTTGCTTAGCACACCTTCAAAAAGACCCGGTTTTACTGCATCCAAGCGTATGGTTTCCTTTTCCCCGTCCGGAGAAACCACTGTTCCAGTTATAAAGGCTTCGTACGGGGTGCTTTTCGCGTCTGCCTGCACCGAAACAATACCCTTGCCATCCACGACCCTTGTTCCCACGGTATAGTCGGTATTCAGGTTTTTTTGAACCAGCCATCCCACAAGGTTACCCCAAAACATTGGCGCATCTTGCCACATAGACCATTGTGAGGTCCATACCCCTTGGATGTCTGAAGTCCATGCTGCGGTTCTGCCCAACCCGTATTGCCATACAGCCAGAACCGGATCCAGAATATCACTTCTGAAAACCGTTCGTGCCGTTGGTTTCACCCGGGTTGCCACATACCCATCCAATGGTGGTATGGCCTGAATTCCTTTTAATAACCCAACAGATGTTACTAACTCAGGATAAAAATTCCGGTTCTGCAAATATTTTTGACCCGCCAGAAACGCTTCCTTAGCGAAGATGCTCGGGATATCTGAGAATTCGTCGGTATAGTAATATCTTCCCTGTCCACCATATGCAAGTGCCTTCAAAAGCAGTGTATCAGCACCTTCTCCCACAGCGACGGTGGATAATGTAATCCCATCTTCGCGCACTCCCTCGATGACAGGCTCGTAACCATAGCTTTCAGCCTGACCGTCTGTTAACAGGATGATATGCTTCAATTTCGTATCCTTCGTCCGAAGGTTCTGCCAAGCCTCTGTTAATGGATGCAGGATCTGGGTTCCTCCACCGGGACGGATGGTCCCGATCTGTTCCACCGCTGCATCCAGGTCTGTCAAAGGCTCTGTCTTTATCACCCATTGAATCGCATCGTCAAATGCGATTACGCCAAGCTGATCCCTATCCTCCAGAACTTCTGCAGCGCGGATGGCCGCTTCTTTTGCCAGCTCCAGCTTTGTAATGCCATACGACCCGCTTGACATACTGCCGGATTTATCGATCACAAGAATCATCCCCAGATCCGGGTTTTCCTCTTTTGAGCGGATATCCATTTCCACTGGCAGGATGGTTTCAAGCGGAGTATCCTTATACCCTCCCGGAGCATATGAATTTTCGCCGCCAATGGTCAGAAGTCCTTTGCCCTGGTGCTGAACCGTCTGTTCAAGAAGGGACAGAAAATTATCGTCCAGCCATTCCGCGGATATATCGGCAAGAATGAATGCGTCATAAGCGAGCATTCCATTCAGTGTGGTTGGTACTTCATCGGGTTGTACCCTGATGACTTGGGCATACTGATCAAGATATCGGACAAGATTTTCCCCGCGATTTCCCCGTTCCACAAGCAAAATGCGCGGGTGGTCCGAAATCACCGTAAAAGCAGACAACTGGTTGTTTTGAAATACGGTGTCGTCCGCAGTCACCACTTCTGCGGTATAGGAGACTGTGCCTCCTTGTTCTGCTTTGTCGGAGAACGTGAAGAGATTCTCACCCGGATAAAGATCAACTTCTTTTTCAGCAGTACGGGTGCGGTTTCCAAACAGCCGCACCGTTGCTTTCGTCTGGACATTGCTGCTGATCCTGACCAACACATCAAACCGTTCTCCAGCGTTTACCTGTTTTGGAGCCGAGAATTCCTCGATCTGTACCTCAGCACTTTCTTCTGTATGGTAAGGAGCAACATCCAGCGTATACCCCAGACGTTTTAATAGCCTTGCGGCCTCCAGTCCATCTCCCTTTGTTTCTTTTCCGTCAGATAGGAGTACCAAACGTTTCGCAGAATCGTCCGGTGTGATCGAGCGTGCCAGAAGCATGGCTCTTTCGATGTCTGTCTCGTTGGACAGCATCCGGTCGGGGAGGGATGTAAAACTGTTTTGATCGTCCGGCATCCGGATAACCCTGGACTCGTTGGCAAAAGCGACTATTCCAATAACATCCCGGTTCCCTGTATAGGATAATGCATCCTGAATAAAGGCCTCTTGTTCACTCTTTTTTTTCCGGATACTGTCCGACAGATCGGCAAGAAATATCGTGGCTGTTTTTTTCGCCTTTGAAGACACCGAAGGCGCAGATACTGCCAGTAAAAGTGTAAAAATCAGCAACAGTCGGATAGCCTGAATTGCACGCTTTTTAAACAGCGAACCCACCTTCATCTTTTTGGCCGTTATGATTATAAATGCTGCCAGCACTGGAAAAAGAGCCAGTACCAATGGTGTTTCAAATGTAATTCCGATTTGCATAATACCACCATTCCAATAATAATATGATCATCGCTGCGACCAAAAGTGACGTTGTCAGCGGGAACCCCGCATTTTGAATGGGAATGTTCATACCGGCTTGTTCATTCCCTCCCACCGATACGGCTTTGCCGCTTTCCATCAGCCACTCATCCGGAAGGTTCACAGCGAAAGAAGTGACTGAGGTATCATTTCTTTTTTTCTGCTCAAGGCTGTAAATACCAGCCTGATCTGTCATCAGGAATGGCTGTGGCGGCATCGGCGGTGCAATCGTGACATTCCTGCCGTTGGGCAGAATCACTTTTGCGCTTTGCGTGTCGGGCTGCAGCCTGAATTGCACGGGTTCACCGGTTAACACACCAGATATGGCCATCCCCCCAGCAGGGGCATATTCGACAAGAATATTAGAGATTAAAACGGGAAACTCGGATCGCAACGGCAAATCGGTTTCATACAGATTAAAACCGAAAATTAGTATACGGATATTTTGCATTTGTCCCTCCATGATGATAGGATTCTCGCTTGCTTCCAATACAATTTCAGCCCAGTCTGGCTTTTCCATAATTCTTGATCGGCCTATGGAAAAGCTCATCGAATCAAGATGCTGATATACTGCATGCTCAACAGGTTTCACCTGTGGCGTATCCATCCATCCCCCTACGGGAAAGAGGCTGTTCTGCTCTGGCGCGAAGATGACAATGTTTCCGTCTGTGGGAAGGGTGGAAGGAATTGTTCCGTCCAAAACATACAGGTCATACCCTTTGTATTCAGTTACCCCTTCAGGCAGTGTTCTGACAAGCTCAACCCCCTCTATCAGCGAGAATATCTTTTCGAGGAAGTAATTCCCTTCCGTCACCAGCAATACCTTCACCAGATCGGTAGATAGAACAGTATCATAAGCATGATTGTCCGCTTCCAGAATATCTCCGGGTTCGATTACACAGTGCAGATTCTTCATTGATGGTGAAATATCCCGCCACCATACGGTCTGGGTTTCATTGGCAGGTACTGTAACCCGCTGAGAATCCACAAACTCATCATCCCCGTATAAGCTAATGGAGGCTTCGGTATCGGTATCACCCTGGTTACGCAGGATGGACATGGCTGATATTTGATCGTTTGAACGGGTATGGGTAAAATGTATCAAAGCCAGATTGTTATTTTGTTTTTCATAGTTGGAAAACTGAATGGTTTCATTGCCCACATGAACAGGTCTGTCGCCAAACAGAATGATGTTTGCGTCAGGATCCTGCCTCTTAAGCGATAACAACAGTTCCTCTGCTTTCACCGGATCCATGTAGCCATTCGTTGGCTCGATGGATTGGATGGTCCTTACTATTTCATCTTTCGATGTGGAAGCGAACAGCAACACATCGGTATTTCTGCCAAGGGTCACAACTGTCACGCGGCTGTCATTTGACAGGTTGCCGGCATATTTTATCGCATCACTCTTCGCCGCATCCAACCGGGATGGCTGGATATCTGTTGAGGACATGCTTAAAGAAACATCCATCACGATGATGACAGCCTCTTTTTCTCCATGAGAAAGCCGAAGTGCAAACCCAGCCAATGCCAGTGTAATAAAAATGGCAGCCAGAATCTGCAGAAACATTAACAGGTTTTTTCTCAGTTTCTGCCACGGTGTTCTGGCCTGCATGTCTTGAAGCACCTGCTGCCACAGGATTAGGCTTGAAACGGTAAGTTTCTCCCGTTTCTGTTTCAGTATATAGAATAATAGAATTAGGGGAACGGCGATCATTCCAACCAGACCCCAGGGCATTAAAAACATCAAATGAAGTCACATCCCGGATATCAAATTTGCAAGCAGGGTAGCAATGACTGCGGGTTACCTGGTTCGGTACCCCAATACCGCTAACAAACGACGCTTTTCACCATTTTATCCACCGGCATGTCCGACGGAACCAGGGCATAATGAACGCCCCATTTTTTACACTGTTCTTGCATCTCCGCCAAGAACTGTTTCAGTTTTTTTTCATATGCGCCCAATAGCGCATTTGAAACGGTTACTTCCATTGAACGGCCTGTCTCGCAATCGATCAGCTCCAACGCACCAGAAAGGTTTGGGGAAAGTTCTTGCTGGGACAGGATATGGCACAAAAAAACCTCCTGCCTGAGGTATTTCAAATATTTCAGACCTTCACCCATGCCCTGGTCAACCAATCCATCGGTTATGACAACACTGATCCCTCGGCCAGCTTTCCATTCAAGTTTACGCAATGCATCATTGAAGCGGCTTTCGCCAGAATTCTCAAACCTTTCCAGCAGATCCACCACTTCCATGAACGCTGCCTGCGTGCGATATGGTCCAAAGGGCCCCTGCACACTATCACTCCAAGGCAGGATGTGGACCCGGTCATAGGCTGTGAGGCTGATATACGAAAGAGCCGCCGCCAGTCGCCTTGCTGCAAGGTTTTTATCGGGCTCGCCATAATGCATCGATAGACTGGTATCCAAAAAGATATGAACGGGAGCTTCCCGTTCCTCCATGAAAAGCTTTACAAACAATTTATTAAACCGGCCATAGGCGTTCCAGTCTATCCGCCGGAAATCATCGCCGGGAACATATTCTCTGTAGTCCGAGAATTCAACCGAGCTTCCCTTGCTTCTGGATTTTCTGTTACCAGCTGCCTGCCCCGACAAGGGGATGCTGACCTGCAGTGATAGCGACTGTATTTTTTTCAACGTTTCATTGTCCAGGATCTTCATGAATAGGTTTTCACATCCTTCAGCAGTTCATCGATAACCTTGTCTGCAGTCATCTCATCGGAAACCGCATCGAAATTCAGGAAGATCCTGTGCCGTAATGCCGGATAGGCAACCTTTTGCACATCCTCAAAAGAAACATTGTATCTTCCGCTTAAAAGCGCCCTGATTCTTGACGTGCTGATCACGGCTTGTGCGCCACGGGGGCTGGAACCATATCGCACATACTTTTTAGTAACCTCAGGTGCTTCGCTCTGCTCGGGATGCGTAGACATCACAAGCCTTATCGCATAGTCCAGAACCGGTTCAGCAATGGGGATTTCCCTGGAAACCCTTTGAATTCGCAGTATTTCATCAGCATTCGTAACCGCTTCAATTTCCTCTGTTTTATTCGTGGTTGTCAGATTGATGATACCCTTCAATTCATCAAACTCCGGAAACGGAACATCCAACTTGAACAGGAACCTGTCCATCTGTGCTTCGGGCAGTGGGTATGTACCCTCCATCTCAATCGGGTTCTGGGTGGCCAGCACAAAAAACGGCTGTGGAAGCTTATGGGTTTTGTTGGCCACCGTCACCGTACCCTCCTGCATGGCCTGAAGCATGGCACTTTGTGTTTTGGGCGTTGCACGGTTTATTTCGTCCGCCAACACGATATTGCTGAAAACCGGACCGGGCTGAAAACGAAACGTGCCTTCCTCACCTTCCTTACGGGTGACCAGGTTCGTTCCGGTTACATCTGCCGGCATCAGATCGGGTGTGAACTGGATCCGGGAAAAACCAAGCCCCATAACCTTTCCCAGCGTGTTTACCAGTCTCGTTTTACCAAGCCCAGGTAATCCTTCAAGAAGAATGTTTCCACCGGCCAGCATGCACATGACCACCTGGCGGATGACTTCCTTCTGCCCTATCATATGGCGGGAAACCTCCTGTTCTATTCTTCCGACAGTTTCCAACACCTTCGTGAAATCTTCCTGTTGTGTCTGCATTTACCGTTCCTCCTGAATACGGATGTGTCATCCTTAGTCTTTTATTTTTACTGCAAGGAGCTAAAATAATCTCTAACCAGATCCTTTAACCCTGGGGGAATGTCCTGACTCTCCATGGACTGTACAGCTTCTTCGCGATATTCGCTGAGCACCTCCTGCCAGGGCACCATCGCTCCCTTGTGAACAGGCGCGCCATCAGCCTGACTGAAAGTGCTGCTTCCGGATTCCAGTTTCTGCCCAGATATAGCCGATTCATTTCCTTCTCCACCCAAGCGTTCAGGCACATAAATACGCTGGTATTCATTTTCTTTTCTGGTTCCCGGCGCTCTTCCGCTTCCCGGCTGATCACCTTCATTGTAACCCGCATCTTCATGGGTTGATCCTTCACCAGCTCCTGAACCGCTGCCTTGCCCGGAGGATTTACCACTACCCGACTGGTTACCCCCGCCCTCACCCTTGCCTTGGCCTGATGATTGGTTTCCCTCTCCTTGCGCAGTTTTGGAACTGTTATTCCCAGGCTGGTTGATGCCGGAGTCTGCCCTGGCAATCGTCCTGCGCGCATTTGATGAAGCTTTTGCAATTTCACCAGCGGCTTGCTGAAAAGCCTGCTGGCTCTGTGCATTTTCCTTTGACTGCTCCAGCAGCTCTGAAAGGCTCTGTGTCAGCTCTCCGCTGCTCATGGTGCTTGTTGCAGCACTCCCCGCAAGCTTTTGCAATGCCTCTGCCAAAACCGAATTATCACCCATATTCGCGGCTGCTTGTTTAAACAGTTCAGACAGTTCATCCAAAGCCGCCTCCTCTTCCATTTTCTTTTTCAGTTGCTCCAGTGCTTCTTTCAGCGCCTGCTCGTCTTCATTTATCATAGCCTTCGCCAAATCTTCAGTAAGAGGTGACCCAGCCAAGGCATTTTCCAATTCCTTCAGATCCTGCAGCGGATCTTGGGACTGTAATTTCTTCATCAGGTTTTCCATTTGAGCCAACCCCTTCAATGCATCCTCTTTGGTTTTTGCCTGCTTTAACGCTTCCTTCAGTTTTTCCAGCGCTTCTTACAAGGCTGCAAGCTGTTCCTCGGTCATTTCGGGGTACTTTTGCTGCTGCTGTTTGATCGTGTCGGCTATCTCTTTCTCCTGTTCCTTATTTTCGGTGATCAAAGCTTCCCTTAGC
>JAAYKJ010000239.1 GCA_012522505.1 Clostridiaceae bacterium | reverse complement strand
CATGACAGGTAAAGGTTCTCTCTGATTTTGCAGAGCCCGTAGTATTCCACCCTTATCGATATGATAATTACGAAGTTCATACGACTGCATTTCACATTGCTATGCTTATCTTTGTGTTGGTGGGCATAGGCTACATCATTGGCACAAATATCATTCAGACCGGTAGCATTGTACGAACCGCAGAGCAAATTATTGCTTTAAACCGTCGAAAGATGGCAATACCGCATGCTATGCAGGCGGTATGTACATAATGATTCAATACTTTGGGGTACCCGTTTGGAATCGTTGAAAAGTTTGAGCCTTTATACTAAAGGTTTAATGGCTGTTATATTTTTTATTTCGATGATTCTTGTATCATCGTTGGTGATAACTTCAATACTTTTATAGTCATTATACATTGAATGGTGATGTTGAGCCACATGAATGCCTTGTTGATGCAACACCTTATGACGAAACAACTTCATATGAAAAAGAAAAATACTGGTCAGATCAATTAGGTATACCTGTATTGGGTAAAGATGAAATGATAGACTCTGACTATAGGTATCATACAGATAGTTAAGAGTAAAATTCTCGTGCCAGCCTTTTTTACCTAAGTTCCGAAATTTACCTCCGAATGATAACGATGAGTTTGCACCCCCCTCCCAGGAAATGTGTTGGAGTATAAGGCAGCGTGAAGGAGTATCAAGGAAACTGTGCGGGAGTATACTTAGGTAGATTACGCACTTGGTCAATGTTGGAGACTGCCAGATGTGAGCAGGCTAAAATCATTGGCTCAAAAATATGGTACAAAAAGCAATAAATATTAATATACCCCCAGATATAATAATACTATTAAAGATAAAGAAAATATCTCTTTTGGGGTTGTGAAATGAAAAAAATAATCATTCCAGCAATTATCTTAATTATGATTTTAGCTGTTGCCGGGATATACTTCTTAAATCAACCAAAGACTCTCGCATCCATGTCAGATGCTCAGTTCCCGGAACAACCATTGGTGATTCGTTATGACAAAGAAGTGTATGAGGAACTGCTGAAAAATCTTCCCGAAGACTTTATTGTTGCAGATATCGACAAAGACGGTATCGCTAACAAAGAAGAGATTGACTTAGGCCTTAGCCCATATACAGAAGATAGCGATGGTGATGGAATCAGTGATTATGAAGAAATCAATATTTATGATAGCGATCCCTTGAAGTGGTCGACCGCAGACGATGGCATATCAGATTATGCAAAAATTACGAAACATCTATCCATCAACTCACCGATACAAAACGATACACTGGAGACGATAAGGATATCAGATGAAATTCAGCTGATTCCAGAAGATATCAATTCAGAAACCCTGTATATATTTTCAGGTTATAATGGCGAGGCTTTCAATAACCTGACTCCAATCATACCACCATTCCGTCTGTATGATTTTTTAGGTAAGGTTAAGATAGACTTAAGTGCTTTCCAACCCAAGGAAGTGTATGTCTATTTTTATAATAGCTTATCGGGCAAGGTAGAACTGTGGAACGATGTTACAAAAGATCCCCAGCAACTTGAAATTAACTTCGATGAAGTTCTGTCAGGAAAACCTGTCGTAATCGCGAAAGATTCTATCTCCAAAATAGAAGAATGGATTAAAGGATTATTCCACAACATAAAGAAGCATACCGTAAATAATACGAACGAAGATATGGATTATCAACCAGGATATATTGCGAATTCAGGTTTTCAGATAGATAAACATTCTTTTTCCTTTAGTAATATGCCACTGGATTGCTCTCCTGATGGCATTTGTTCAGGGTTTGCATTTGCTACCAATCAAATTTACAATGGCATGAATCCCAGCAGAAAGATGAACAAAAATACGCTTTCAATACCTATAATTGGTGAAATAAAGGCTGCTCCGGCATTTGATACAAAATCAGAAGAATACGATGTCATTTTTAAAGACAAAACCCCATTTAGATATAAAGTCACAGATGCTGCTATAACAAATTATGATTCAAAGGGGGAGCCTCAGGAGAGTTATACAACGGTTAATATATCTGATATTTCACAGCCCGACCAGGAGCTACTAAAATGTCTCTCAAATTACTGGTTGTGGTCCAATAAAACTACCCTTTATGACAGCGCAGTATCAGCACTAAGCAATTATAAACTGAATAATGAGTTCTCCAAGATACGTGAAATTGCTGATTTGTTCAAGAAAAATCAGATCATTCATGTATCCTTGGATGGGGGTATTGGAGGACACGCTGTTAACGCCTATAAATTGGAGCAGGATAAAAATGATACAGATCTTTTTTACCTATACATCTACGATAATAATTATCCCAATAATATGATGCTATTTCGGAACCCGGATGGATCGTTAAGAAAGCAGCAAACAGACATTTACATGACAATAAGGCGTTATCCAAAAAAGACTCTGGTTGGAGTTTATGAGATGTTCGATTTCTCATATGGCACTGGGACATATACCTGGAGGAACGATGATGATGCGAACCCAGCAGGAGTTCGGTTCTATCGCTCTTTGGAAGAAATGAGGATGATAGAGATTGAAGGTACCAGCCATGAGTATTGGGAGAGATATACAGGCATCTCTCTGGAAGTGCCCGAACAAATAGAATATGATACAGAAATGCCCATCAAGGTGATTGCTGTCGATTCATTGGGTATTCCCCGCAATATAACAAAAAACCTGGATTGCAGTATCATGATCCCCAATGATCTCTTCGCGGCTGGATGCCTTAAGGACGGTAACATCTTGTATTTTGACAAGAAAGACATTGGAACAGATTACCGGGAGTTCACTGTTACAGTCAATTTCAGAGGGTTAAAAGCTAGCAAAACAGTAACGATTGGAGACAATGAGGATAAACCTGAAACACAGACAACTCCGGCAGCAAATGAACACTTTGTTTACAGCACAAGGAATATACTTCGGGGCGGTCTTTACACATATGATGGCCAATGGATTTATTATTGCAATCCATATTCAGATGAACTCTATAAAATTAAACCCGATTTAACCGAGAATACATTTATCTGTTCTGAATCTCCTCACTTCATTAATGTGTGGCATGATGAGATCATATATACTTATGGAGAGTTTCAGATATCTGGAGTTAAGAAAGACGGGTCGAATCAAAGAATTGTGATAGAGGCCATTGGCGAAGATTCACCGATTGTCTTTTATAACAATAGACTGCTTGTAGACTTCGAGGGCATATACCATTTTGATATAAACGATATCGAAGATAGTTATACGTATTATGAGGATAAGAACGAGCCTTTCCTTTATGATGGCTGGATCTATTATAGGGATCTGGAACAGAACGCATATAACAAGATGAGACCAGATATGTCCGAAGACCAAGTTGTTATTCCAGATTTCAACCTGTTTCAGTGCGTTGTAGATGATGGATGGGTATATGGATTTGATTATGATACTGGTCAATTAATGCGAATTAGTTTGACTGATAAAACGAGCCAGGGTATTAGCGGCGAAGATTGGTTTAACAAAGGATATCGCATGGCTTATACGGTTTCAAAAGGGTATGTATATTTTGAAAATGAAGAAGATGAAAATCGGTTGTATAGAATAAATTGTGATACAGGAGTTATTGAAGCAGTATCCCTTGAAGGAAATGTCCATGACTTTGGAATAGCAGGGGGCTGGATCTTCTACGAGTCAGGGGATAATGCTCACATTGTTAGCGAAGACTTAAACACGAGAATTAATGGAGAAGATTTTCTGAGACCTATTGAGTAAGGTTACATGCTCCTTTCCAGGTTGCTTGGGTGAGCAGTTGGCGTAAGTCAACTACCAGTCACCTGATTGGTTTATGTAAATCTTACCCAAAGAATAATATACTTGAACAAAACCATAAGTCAATATCTGTAATTAAATTGAAATATGATTATAATACTATAACAATGTTTTTCCATAAATCTCTATCATTAATTCTTCGACACGCTTATAATCCGGTTCATCAGGAAGAGATGTATTTTCAGCTGCCGATTTGAACCTGCGTTCATACTCGTCAACCATCTGAAATATATCACGATAGCTGTATTTCCCTTTACGTATATCAAGGAAAAATTCACGTTCCTTTTCTCTATAAGTATTGATTCCTTTTCCCTCAAGAATTTCCGTGCCAGTAACCAATAGCCTGATTAGGTGCATAGCATGCTTGTTGAGATGAAGCTCATCCTTTTTTCTGTTCCTATGATTCAGTTTGGAGTAATCCTTTACAATGCTATTCATATCTGAATAGATGTTTCTAAGGTCTCTTAAGGGATAATGCTTCAGGCATATATCAGTAAATATTTCTGTGTCCATTTCTTCTTTATCCGATTTATCAATGTATAAGCTGATTTCGCTGTCTGTGAAGCGTTTGTAAGTCCGTTTTAAATGCTCCATTTGTCCTGAAATACTATTAAGGATATGCTGTTCCTTTTCTGCTTGAGGGTAGTTATCTCTTGCAAGAGCGTTCTGCAACCTTCTAAGCTGGGCGGTGGCATAATTACCAAAACTCTGGCTTGCTCTTTTAGATAAGAATAAATCAACATTATCCCTTAGAAGTTGGCCTTCTTTTGTTATGACGAGAAGATGTTCAGGCCTTGTGCCCAGGATCTCCAGAACATTTGGGTTGCTGTTCAGGCACAGAGTAATAAACTTTTTGAGACCGTAAATCACAGTGTCTGTGGTCCTATCCTCGAACTGCTCAAAGCTTGATAATCCAATAATATCCTGTTTTGATTCTATCGTGACACCCCTGATATCAATATCGCTGGCATCAACATTCGTACCATAGGCAATAGACCCTGCCGTTGTAAGGATTAATATATTCCTTCCAAGGTGAGGATCTGTCCTAAGAAAATCATAATCACTTGAATTCAACTTGTCTTTTATATATTGTATATCCATATGCTAACTCCTTGTAGTTACTATACCCAGACTTCCTTCAGTGTTTCCCGGAACAGAATATTTAAGGCCTCATAATCGGATGTTTTTACTTTCCTGACTGTTTTGAGGTATTGCTCGTAATGTGTTAATTTTTCTTTGAGAAAATCAATGATTACAGGGCTTTTTGGTTCGATATCAATTTCCAAGCTGGCAGTCTTTTTCTCAAGCAGTTTGTAAATTTCATTAACCAGGGTGTCATCCAACTGTTGCTCAGCCATTAGCTTGCTGAACTCCATTGGAGGGGTGGTATTATTCTTTTCAACCCACATACATGCAAGAAGGGGCCTTAAAATATAGAAATAACGTTTGATATTGACCTGGTCTGTACTCATAACCTCCTCAAACTTATTTCTTGCGATATGAAGATAATGATATATTGTAGGCACCGGTGAGAAGTAAGCAGGCAGTAATTCTCTCATTCTCTGTGCAGTACTATAATCCTCGATGTATATAATAGGTGAACTAAGCCATTCCATTAATGTAGGATTTGACTTTTTGTACTGCAGCAATGCCTTTCTGATATCCCATCCGTTTATATCCAATAGGTCATTGATTGGAACCTCAATAAAATCTTTTTTATCTTCAATGGAGAGGTAGCAGTCAGTGGGAGGAGTATATATAAACCGTACATCGTAGTCACTGTCTTTAGATGCGAAACCCCAGCCTCTGCTGCCGGATTCAACGGCATAGAGGATTTTGATATTGTTTTCTTTTTCAATAATCCTTAGTTTTTCCAGGATTTCCTTTTTCATAAATAAACCTTCTCTCATCAATGATTACTAATATTATAATAGCGCTTCTCAATATTTACAATAATATTACACAGCTGGAAATCTGTTGACAGACGGTGCAATCCTAAAAAAGCAGACAAATGAAAATGATTGTTATATTCTGTTTTTACGAATTCCTTGTGTAAAGGAGAGCGAATGTGGTTAAAGATGAATATAGCGCTACTGATTCTACGGAATAAACAAAGTACGGTGCTAAGAATCAAATGTTTCCTGGTACTGGAGCAATTCCAGCGGGAAGGACAGCGTTAACAAAACAGGAGGTAACAGCTAGAATGAATAAAAAGAGCATAGTAAAAATTATCATCCCTGTTTGTGTAATTCTTATTATTGCAGGGATATGGATTATTAAGAATGCTGATAAAAGCATGGAAAACCCGATTTATAGCAAAGAAGGTTCAAACACTCATCCAGATGATGAAGTTTTCGCACTGGAGATATCATCACTTGATTTAGAAGCCCTTAAGTCGCATGAGCTTCCCATCATCCTTGACTTTGAAGCTGATTATTGTTCCCCATGCAGAGAAATGAAACCCGCATTGAAAGCAATTCATGAACAAATGTTGGGAAAAGCGATTGTCAAGTATATTGATGTGGAGAAAAGCAGTGATATAGCATCCGACTTCCCCATACAGGTCATTCCAACACAAATTTTCATTAACGCAGACGGCTCACCCTATATACCAGGGGATAAAGTTGGGATTGAATTTACCAGGTATAGCTACAGGGAAACCGGAGAACATGCATTTACCGTTCATCAGGGTGGATTGACACTGGAACAGATGCAAATGATCCTGAAAGACATGGGGGTTGCGGAATGACTGAAATACTAGAAAATTTATCGAAGCAAATCATCGAGATCGGTTGGCTGGCACCTTTATTGGCACTGGTAGCTGGTATGCTAACATCCATTACGCCTTGTTCTTTGTCCAGTATTCCACTTGTGGTAGGCTATGTTGGAGGGATCGGACGGGATACCCGAAAAGCATTTCGGCTATCTGTAACCTTCGCGGCTGGGTCAGCTGTGACCTTCACAGCGTTGGGCGTTGTTGCCTCACTTGCTGGGAGTTTGATCGGCACTTCATCATCGTGGTGGTATATTGTTCTCGGTGTATTGATGGTATTAATGGCTTTCCAGACATGGGGCATATTCGCAATAATCCCCTCAAGCTATCTGATTTCGAAGAGCACGAAGAAAGGCTATATCGGTGCTTTTATCGCAGGTATCCTTGGCGGTGTTTTTTCTTCCCCGTGTTCAACACCGGTACTCATTGCACTTCTGGCCATTGTTGCAGGCAAAGGCAGCCTTTTATGGGGTATTCTATTATTACTGCTTTATTCATTAGGGCATGGCATTCTGGCGGTTATCGCGGGCACATCCTTAGGCTTTGTGAAAAAGCTATCCGGGAGTGAGAAATATGGTAACGCCAGTACTGTGCTAAACATCATGATGGGTGGATTGATGCTGCTGATTGGTTTTTATATGTTTTATCTTGGGTTCTAACCGGGAGCCTGGCAATGTCGCATTTTGGTGTGAGTTAAGTTTATGAACTCATCAGGGGTTGAATCCAATTCTCTCTGTTCTTAGACTGCATGTATTGCAATTCCCGCGGTTGTTATAATATAATACTTATGTAAATAATAACCGATTATTCGGGTAAGCAGGTGAAGGCATAAAATGTTTACACTAATGATGACGATTGAAGATGAACATACACAAAGCAAAATTGAGCAAATATACAGACTTTACCGTAAACTGTTATATTTTACCGCGTATGATATTTTAAAGGACTACCATGAGGCTGAGGACGTTGTGCAGTCCGCGATAGTAAAAATATACAGCCAGATAGATAAAATAGATGATATTCAGTGTAACAAAACAAGGGGCTTTCTTGTTATTATAGTTAGAAACCTTGCTTTCAACATTTATAACATGAGAAAGAAAAGCATAAATTTTGATATTGAAAAAACAGAAAACGTTTTCAATGAAGATGTCGAGATTGATCCTGAACAACATGTTATAAAGATTGACAATGCAGAGTGGGTTGCAAGGAAATTAGCACAGATTAATCCTGAATATGCCGATGTTTTAGTGTTTAGATATACATACCAGCTATCCAGCGAGGAAATTGCCGACCTTCTGAATATATCGGAAAGCAATGTCAGGGTAAGACTGCACCGCGCGAGAAAAGCATTACAGGAGATTATGAAAGGTGATTATTATGACCGGACAGGTGAATAAAAAAGCGGGAAAAGTTATATTTGCATATTATGATTTTGTTGGTGAGCATCATCTGGAAAATGTATGTAAAGCAATAGACGCCAGAGGTGAAGAGGTAAATTCCATTCAGCTTCCCGAAAGCCTTGATGTTTGGTTCAATCGACATCTTGACAGAATGAAAAAAAGGGAAGCGTTTCAGAAGCTAATCGGGAACCTGAAGACGGCTTTATCCAGGGTAGCCATCATCATAATGACGCTGGTTTTATCCATGCTTATTATTACCATCAGTGTAGACGCAGTGAGAACGAGGGTTTATAATCTACTGCTAGATAACCATGAGTACTTCACAAGCGTCCGGATTGACGAATTCCCAGATGCTATGCTTTCCTGGGAAGAGTATTATTATCCCCAATTCATTCCGAAAGGCTTCTATATCCAAAGTGCAAGTGAGCTCATTCATACGAAAACGATAGAGTTCATTAACGCAGATGAAACACGAATTATGTTTTCGCAAACACGCAATGGTTCCGATCATAATCTGGATACAGAAGGAAGCTCAAAAAAGGAAGTTCATATAAACGGTAATACCGCTGCCCTTTTTGAAAGCCCTAAGATGAATATACTATTTTGGAACGATGAGGATTTTAGCTTCTGTTTGTCTTCAGCTCTAAGCCCGGATATCATCATAGAAATGGCCGAAAGTGTCGTTAAAAAATGAGGTCAGTCATTTATTGATCAATTTTTATATAAATTTCTCAAATTGGTGTAACAAATTGCCACTCTCGATTGTTATATTATTAAGAAGCTAATGCGCAAGTGTTTGTGGTGACAAATGTGAAACAGGCATCTATTGTGTAGATGGCTTCCGGGTATGTGATTCAATCTTTTATCGGGAGGAGGTGGTATTGTGAAACGCCGTGTAGCTTTTCTTATCGTTTTTTGTCTGATGTTTTCCATTGTATCATTGCCATCGCATGCACTGCATCAGGAGAATAATCCGGAATGGGTTATAAAACCGATGTTTACTTATATTGACTTCTTCCAGAGTTATTTTTGTATTACATCCACTGGCAGGGCCGAAATGGATGCCTTTGTATATTCAACCAGGAATATTGATCAGGCAGGGGTGAAGATCTGCCTGCAGCAAAAGAAAAATGGTGTCTGGACCACAATAAAAAGCTGGTCAAAAATTGAAGACGGGACAAGTTGCGGCCTAGGGAAAGCATGGTATGTTGACAAAGGACATCTATACCGTCTTGTTGCCTACGGCTACGTGTATATAGACGGTGTTATGGTTGAAAGCACTTATACAACAAGCAAAACGCACGATTATTAAACTATGAAAAATGGGCTGGCAGCGCGTTACACCCCCCAACATTTCGCTATGTCAGCTCATTTTTCATCTATAAAAATTGAACCTAATTTTCGTTATGCACAGCGAGCGAAGAACACATGGGATTAGCCATATATCTTTTTGTCCTGTATCGCCCTTTTTCGTATCTTCGTTTACTTTCTTATGATTCAGAGTGTATATAACCACTCTTGTGCATGATCTTCGGTAGAATAAAGATGAATTATGGCCTATAATGATTTATCAGGTATAGAACAATCTATATATTAAGCTGGCAAGTGCTTAAATTAGTATCTGGGGCTGGGAGTATGAAGGAAGCTATGACAAATCGTATGGTACCACATTCTGTTGCGCAATTATATGTGCGCAATGGAAAATCTGTTTCTGCCAACAAAGGCTTTACAGAATTGACTGGTTTTTCACTTAACGAGATCAGGGATCAGGAATTATCTATTCTATTTAAGGATGTCTTGAAATCCTCCTGGCATCCCAACAATTTTGCCTTAGAAAAAGCGGAATGCTACATCTTCACTAAAGCGTATGATGTCAAAAGAGTAATGGTTTCCATAGAACCTCAGGGTGATGTTCTATGCGTTACGTTTATCGAAAAGAGCATCCCGTATCTTCATGGAATCGCAGAACTATTGGTAAATATTTATAATGATGGTGAAACAGGGTTCATGGTTCTATGCGCAAAAGAGCTTCTTCTTCTGAAAGCAAACAAGTTTCTGACAGATTATATTAATGTATTCTATGATGATTCCCAAAGTTGTATTGGAGACCATATCAGCAACATTTTCCTCCGTTTCGGTGGAGCAAGCTATGAACAGATCCGTGAAGGGATCGATATCGATTCAAAATCAATTCATCTTGATGCTATGAGGTACGAGTTTCCTGTAAAGGGGATTACATACTGGGACTTGATCATAACTCCCCTTAAACAGGGTAATGCCGTTCAATATATTGTTATCATCGCTAAAGAAGTGACAGAGGCTGTTATCAACAGGAACAGACTTGAAGAACAGACAAAAACTATACATGAGAAGAATCAGCAGTTGCAGGCAATCTTCGATAACGTTTCAGACGGATTATATATCGAAGATTATAGTCAGGGTGGAAAGACGGTCATGCTTAATAAAGTAACAAAGAAATTTTTCGAAAGCATGAACATTCCAGAAGAGAATCCAATACTGATAGAAAAGTTTGAATTTTTTGATAAAGATGATAGAGCAATAGACCCTGAAAACTTACCCATATCGCGGCTAAAAAGAGGGGAAAAGTATGAGCAGGCTTTATATACATTGAAAACATGTGACAGAGAAACCCACCTTTCGGTTAGCGGAACGCCGCTGTATGATTTGGAACGCAACCTGAAAATGGCAATTCTGTGCGTTCAGCATGTTACCGATAGGGTGAACCGCGAAAAGGAATTACAGCATCAAAGGGATCTGTATTATAATATTTTTGATACGCTTGGCTTGCCTATTTTATATCTTACCTATCCCAAACTGAAACTGTATGATCTGAACAAGAAAGCCTGCAGCATTATCGAAATGATGATTCGGGGAACAGATCTTGAACGGGAAGTTGATAACAGCATACCGATAGATGATGAATTTTTAGAACGCTTATTAGCCTATACGGTGTCGGACACAAAAAAGGTACGGAGATATTTCCGTGAAATGGAAGTCCAAAAAGCGACTGTATTCGGAAACCTGGAAATACTGAATGGCGAGGGAAAAGGTGTTTATAAACTGGTTCTGCAGCCCATCACGAACACAAATAATGAGATCAATGAAGTACTGATTACTGCAATGGATATAACCAATGAGATCGAACAAAAGAATGCCATTGAAAAAATTTCAAAACTGAAAGATGAGCTGGTCTATACCATCACCCATGAATTTAAAACGCCATTGACCGTTATAAATTCAGCCATTCAGGCTATAGAACTTTTCTGCTGGAGTGAAATGCCTATAAAGGCCAAAGAATATGTGAAAAAGATAAAGCAGAATGCTTTTAGACAGTTAAAATTGGTGAACAATTTGCTTGATGTTAATAAGTTGAGTATCGGAAAAATGAAATTGAATGTAAGCAATATGGATATTGTCAAGGCCACCAGGCTGATTACCGAATCTGTACAGGTTTACGCACAACAAAAAGAAATTAAGCTGATATTTTCATCGTCTGTGGAAAGCAGAATAATGGGTTTTGATGATGAGAAATATGAAAGAGTTCTTTTAAACCTGCTTTCAAATGCGATTAAATTTACCCCCCGGGGAAAATCAATCTACATCCGTGTATCTTTGAAAAGGCATCGCAAGAAGTTAATGGCTTGTATCGAAGTTGAAGATGAGGGCATTGGTATTCCAAAAGATAAATTTGATCTGATATTTGAACGTTTTGGACAAGTGGACAGCTTCCTCACACGAAGTGTGGAAGGAAGTGGGTTGGGGTTGTCACTCGCTAAGCAGATGGTTGAAGCATTAGGCGGTGAAATTATTGTTCAGAGCAGGTTAGGAAAGGGCAGTACCTTCTCGGTTTTTCTGCCTGCGATAAAAGCACAGGCAAATTCAAATAAAGAAAACACATCGATTCTGAAGAATCAATTGCTACATATTACTGCGATGGAATTTTCAGACTTATATCTAAACCCTCAAGAGAAATAGGTTCTAACATGCCTTTATAACCAGTGTCTTAAGAGTATGTCGTTACTGTTCACACTCCATATCTCAAGTATATAGGGTGTGAACAGTAACAGTATGTCTTGCTAACACGTATGGATTTTTTGAATTATTTGCAAGCAGTTCCTCCTGTTGTTATAATGGTAAATAAGATCATAGAGACGATCGTTAAAGCAAAGCACATACTTTGAAGACGAGTTACTGGCCTTTAGCTGTGTATTTTTACACCCAATTGTGGCATATTACTATACAGCTGGGCAGAGGGAGTGAAAACAAATGGATCGACTAAACCTTACAATGTTAACAGATTTTTATGAAATTACAATGGCAAACGGTTATTTTCAAAGCGGGCTAAAGGAAAAAATTGCATATTTTGATATGTTTTTCAGGAAAGTGCCTGATAATGGCGGCTTTGCAATTATGGCCGGAGTGCATCAGATGATACAGTAGCTTAAAAATCTAAAGTTTACAGACGAGGATTTGGATTATTTGCGCAAGAAAAAGATGTTTGACGAAACGTTTCTGCAATATCTGAAAGGATTTCGGTTTACCTGTGATGTCTGGGCCATGCCTGAAGGTACGCCGATCTTTCCCAATGAGCCGGTTGTAACCGTCAGAGGCCCAATTATCGAGGCTCAATTTGTGGAAACGATGATTCTTTTAACAATCAATCACCAAAG
Organism: Clostridiaceae bacterium; assembly: GCA_012522505.1. Lineage (GTDB taxonomy): Bacteria > Bacillota > Clostridia > DSM-8532 > DSM-8532 > JAAYJG01. The sequence goes on along the minus strand of JAAYKJ010000239.1, from coordinate 20,989 downwards.
CCTGATCGCGACAAAGGCAAACAGGATTGTTCGGGCTGCGGGCGGGCGTGGTGTAATGGAGTTTGGATCCAGAAGGGCCCAGGGATATGATGGTGCGATATATGGTGCCCGAGCAGCATATATCGGCGGATGCATTGGTACGGCATGTACGATTGCTGAAAGAGAGTTTGGAATCCCTGCCCTTGGGACCATGGCACATAGTTGGATACAATTGTTTCCGAATGAATTGGCGGCATTCAGAGCTTATGCGAGGCTTTATCCTGACAATTGTACTCTGCTGGTGGATACATATAGTGTGCTGAAATCTGGTGTTCCTAATGCGATCAAAATCTTCAGGGAAGAGATCGTCCCCAGAGGCTTCAGGCCTAAAGGAATTCGGATCGATTCGGGGGACATCACATATTTATCCAAAAAGGCGAGGAAAATGTTGGATGAAGCAGGATTTGAAGATTGTCAGATTGTTGCTTCCAATTCACTGGATGAATTTATCATCAGGGATATCCTTGTCCAGGGAGCGCAGGTGGATTCATTTGGTGTGGGTGAACGTCTGATTACATCCCGTTCCGAGCCTGTGTTTGGAGGGGTGTACAAGCTGGTGGCCGTAGAAGAGAATGAGGAAATCGTTCCCAGGATCAAGATCAGTGAAAATGTAGAAAAAGTCATTAACCCTGGTTTCAAACAAGTCTGGCGGTTGTTTGACAAAGAAACCGGGAAAGCGATTGCCGATGTGCTGACAATGCATGATGAAACAATTGATGAGAACAAGCCCTACGAGCTGTTTGACCCGGAATTTACCTGGAAAAGAAAAACGGTTCGCAATTTCCGTGCGGAAAAACTTTTGGTACCAATCTTCAATAAGGGAGAATGCGTATATAAAAGTCCTGCACTGAAGGAGATAAGGGATTATTGCAAAGAGAAGACCGATGCTTTATGGGATGAAGTAAAACGGTTCGAAAACCCCCACCGGTATTATGTCGATTTATCAGTACCCCTTTGGGAGATGAAAGAAAAGCTTCTTAAGGATTACTCGATTAAATAGGGAATAGGGGTTAACAGAGAAGGTTGGCCGAAGAATGAAATTTTTTAACTCAACACAAAAGAATTTTGGGTTTCCAGAGGTTGTGGAAAACATTAAAAAATTTATAGCCGCCAGCCCAGAGCAGAAGTACAGGCTTGCGGTAGGTACCGATTCTCAGGTTAACGGAAAGCAGACCTGCTTTGCTACCGGGATCCATATCCATCGAATTGGACAGGGAGCTTGGTGCTGTATCCTCAAGAAAATAGAAAACAAACGGTATGATAGCTTAAATGAGAAAATATCAAAAGAAACCATTATAACCTATGAAATCATGTCGATGCTGAATGCGCAACTGATCGATACCTTGTGTGAATATGCTGTTCAACACAATACATTTGATTGTAGACTTGAAGCACATATCGATATTGGGACAAAAGGTGAAACCAGAAAATTAATCCGGGAGATGGTTGGATATTTCGAAGGACTGGGTGTTGATGCCAAAATTAAACCTGATTCATTCGTCGCAAGCAGTTATGCCGATCGGTTCAGTAAGAACAACAAAAGAGCTTATAGATAAAGAAAGGCCAGGGGGGTAATTCAAGGGTCCAGGATTCCCCGTGGCAATTTTTGAGTTAACAGTAAGGATCGTTTACAAGTGGCAGGATACGGTTTATAATAGAAGTGTAAGAGTGCTCCGGTTTCGCTTGGAGATCTTTATATGGAGTATAATCTATCTTTTGCTGCAATAGGTACATAAATCTTATGCAAAATAGCTCCAATAATTTTTTGTACATCATTTGAGCAGGCAATTATTATACCAGTAGTTAACCTCCGCAAAAAACGAGTAGTGAAAGACAGTAGGGATTGCAATGTTCAGCAAAAAAATACTTGTCATCGATGATACAGAGCTTACGCAGCGGATGATAAGAGATATCCTGGTTAAAGAGGGGTATGAGGTTTATTCTGCTTACTCCGGGGAAGAGGGGCTGGATATGGTTGTCACCGTTAAGCCCGACTTGATCTTTCTGGATATCATTATGCCGGGGATGAGCGGGTTTGATGTTTGCCGTATTTTGCGTGCAGATGATAGCAATATTCTTACACCGATCATCATGTTGACCGCACAGGTCAGTGAAGACGATAAGTTGATAGGCCTGGAAATGGGTGCAGATGATTATATTATTAAACCCTTTAACAACCGTGAACTGTTAAGTCGTGTCAGAAATACCCTAATCAGGATCGACAGAAACCGTTGTGCGAATCCGTTAACCGGGCTGTCTGGGAACATTGAAATACAGTCCGAGTTGAATCATCGCCTTGCAAACCGGTTCCCAATAGAAGTCATCTACTGTGATCTTGATAATTTTAAAGCGTTCAACGATGTGTATGGCTTTGCAAAAGGGGATTCTGCCATCAGGCTTACGGCGGATATCATCCGTGACGCGGTACACCAAGCAGGAACTCGTGATGACTTTATCGGACACATCGGTGGGGATGATTTTTTAATCATAACAGCACCTGAGCGCGGCGAAGATATTTGCCGAATTATTATTGAAGACTTTGACAGGAAAATCGTCTTCTTATATAATGAAACCGATATTAAAAACAAATATATTGTTACAAAGGACAGACTGGGTCAAATTAAGAAATTCCCAATCATGTCCATTTCACTGGCGATTATTACTAACGAGTCCGTGCAGTATGAAAACGCCTTGCAAATCGCTCAGGCTGCCGCTGAAGTGAAAAAATTTGTTAAAAGTATGCCGGGTAGCAACTACTTAAAAGACAGGAGAATTAACAATGGATAATAAAGTGAGCTCGCAAATTAAACGGGGTCTGAAGATAACAGGAGATTATTTTATTTCTTTGGTTATATTTGCAATATTTTCGTCGCTTGTATTTACCCTCGCTAAAAACAACATTGAGAAGGGTATTTTTATATTCTCTATCATCATGTTCATCGTTCTATTTTCCATGATCTACTCTGGTATGAGTGATGTGGCATTCAGGGAAAAACGTCCCCAATACAAGATCAATCCCCCTCCATATAAAGGCTTCCTGTATGGACTGATAGGCGCTCTGCCTGTTTTTATACTGCAGCTTCTTTATTACATCGTAAGGGTTGATGAACTGTACCTTATCGCAAAACGGAGAGCTCTGCAGTTTTTAACAGGCCCATTTTACTGGTTGGCTTCCCTGATATCCAAAGAAGTATGGAGTTACCATCTTGTGCTTCTTCTCATTCCTGTTATCGCAGGGTTGGGTTATATGGCAGGATACCACGATTTCTATATTATGCGAAGGCTGAAAATATTCAAAAATCTAACGAAGCGAAACAAAAATACGGAAAAGAAATAAACATTTTCATACTCTCACGCATTAAAATCAAATTTTGATCAGCGATGATAGTATATGGCCAACCCCTTACTGAATATGTTATTACAAAAGAAACAAAGGACGGGGTATACTATGATCGTATTGGTAAAAAAAGGCAACCTCACTCTTATCATACTTATTTTCTTGCTGTCTATTGCTGTATACAGCCTAAACTTGGGCGAGGAAGCAGCGACGCCTGCATCCTCCATAACAACACTTGGAACGATTATCGTCGATGCAGGCCATGGTGGAGAAGATCCCGGTAAAGTCAGCAACTATTCTGGTGTGAATGAAAAAGATCTTAATCTATCAATTGCCAAATTATTGGCACAGCAGCTTGAGACTGCGGGTTATCGGGTAATCATGACCAGAGAGGAAGATAAGCTTGTGTATACGGAGGGGACAACCGATATCACCGATAAACGAAGACAGGATCTGACAAGAAGAAAAGAGCTCATGGATAATAGTGGAGCGGACCTGGTCGTAAGTATTCATTTAAATGATTTTGGTCAGAGTAAGTATTATGGGGCACAGGTGTTTTACCCGCCCAACTCAGAAAAGAGTAAGAACCTGGCATTAAGTGTACAACAAACCCTGCGTGAGGATGTTGATCCATCCAACAAGCGGGAAGCGCTTGAGAAAAGTACGCCGATCGTTATTCTCCGTAATTTGAAAACGCCTACAATCATTGTTGAATGTGGTTTCCTGTCAAACCAACCGGAGGAACAGAAATTGCGCAGCGAAGACTACCAGCTGAGATTAGCCAAAGCGATAAAAACGGGTATTGATAATTACTTCCTTGGTGAAAAAGAAGGCTCCTAAATCCTTGGGCTGAGAGTGGATTGACCTGAGGAAAAAGCATGTCGGGTGATAAACCGGATCATGGATTGTTGCTGGATTTTGCAGGCCAAAACCGTAATTTCTGTTTTGTAGCAGGTGTAATCCTCAGTCGGATGAGCGCCTGTAAAGAAGGGCATGATCCGCCCGCGACCCGGCTTGAATTATATTATTATGTAAAGAAATTATTACAAATGCACGATAAATATATAGGACCAAAGATTTTTCGCATTTTTGCATAAAGCAAACCGTTCCCGAAAGCTTCGGGATGGTGAAAATAGAGCGGATGACCGATTAATCAAAAAAGTTGACCGAAGGCTCTACCAAAGAAAAAACAGGGGTGTTGATGCATGCTTTATACATACGTTTCGTTTGCTGTAGTGATTTTATCTACAGTTGCCCTATTGATTATATTTCACCAAAAAAACCTGAGAGATTTCCGCTATCATTTGGGTATTCTAATCAGCTCGGTATTGGCTTGTGCCGGCAGTCTGTTTTTTCCGAAATTGATATCTGTTTTCACTGTAAACATGGCTATACAGTTTGTTGTATCTCTTTTTGTTACGATTTTGTTGTACATATTACTGATTTTCTTTGTTTTGATCCTGCTTTTCTTTCTTATTCCAAAACAAAAAATCGATGATATCACAGAAAAATGGGAGGAGCGAAAGGCTGCGAGAAATGCTGCTAAAGCATTAAAGCGTCAGATTGTTAATACAGAAAATTCAGAACCTAATGACGAACTTCTTGAACAAGCCCAAGACACTCAATGCAGCGAAACAACACCTCAGCTACAGGAGAATACTGCACCGGAAATAAAGCCAGAAGAGGAAGAACCCCAGAAGCAAGATGAAGATATGATTCAAACGGAGGTTGATCAGCCCAATATATCGCAAACACCTGATGAGCTGGAAACCATTGAGGAAAGTCTGCCTGATGAAAGGAACACCACAGTTCTGCTCGAAGACGAAGCTCTTTCGGACGAAGAACAAAGCAAGATTTCCTCACAAATGCAGGAACCGGAACGGGTACTGGAGAATGATGTATACCCGGAAAATGATGAAGGACCGGATGCATTTGAACAGAAATCCAGTGATACTGTTCCACAGGATGATCAGCAACAAGAAATAACAGAAAAAGACGATTTATTGGATGAAGCAGCAGTTTCACTGGCAGATTCTCTTGTAAATAACAAAAACATAGAAAAAAATGTTGACACATCGGATATTATTGATAAAATGAGAGTAGACATGAGTCCAGAGCCAGCAGTAGACATTTCACAATTGAATGAACTTAGTCTTCATGAAACCATTGAAAAGGCTTTTCTTCTTAAGCAAAAAGGCGATGAAATGGAAGCAGCTGTTTTGTATACCAGTGCCTTAGATAAAATGCCTGATGATGAGACAGCTTTTTGGATTGTTCTGGATATATGTGTTATTTACAAAAATGCTGGAAAAGCAGATTTGGCTGAAGATATACTCCTGACATATATCGAGGAGTTTGAAAACCTTATGAGTGAAACAGTTAAGGATCAGATTCTACAGAGCTTGTATGAGAACTGACTGATAATTGATGCGATATATATTTTGTAAAGCCGGGATGTGAATAGTTATTGAACTGATTCTTTCATTGGCTTTATGACAATGAGGAAACAGGTTAAGGGGGTAAACCGGGAATGAAAAAGTCTCAACAAATCATAGGGTTGCCAATCATTAGCATATCAGAAGGTAACGAAGTGGGAAAAGTAAAAAATATAGTCATTAATGCAGACCGGGGTACGATTGATTACTTTGTTGTGGACAGTGGTATCCAAGTACTCAGCACCAGGGTTATTCCTACAGCCAATGTGCTTGGAATTGGCGAATATGCCATGACCATCCTAAATCCTGAAGCGATCAGCGACATAAGCAAGCTACCCGATGCAATTGATATGCTACAAAAAAACATCACTGTTAAGGACACCAAAGTCCTCACAAAAAAAGGAAGCCTGATTGGCGAAACCGGTGATATCTATGTGAATGTTGACAAGCAATGTAGTATTGCAGGGGTTGAATATATTGCTGATATTACGCAGAAGAAGATCCGCATTATCCCCCGTGAAAGTGTAATAACATTCGGAAAGACTTTGATGGTTGTTGAAGATGATGTTCAGAACAGGCTTCTGGATGATCCGTCCGAACTGGCAGCAATGAATGGGATAGAGTTGGAAAAAAAAAATGACGGGGAATTACCGGTAACAGGTGATCTGTTTGAAGAGTCACCGGCTGATGAAGAGCTTGTGTTGGATCTGATGGAAGCAGAAAGTGCAGATGTTTCTGAACCATCAGAACCGGAAGTAGCTTCACAGGAGCAAAAGAGCACCGCAGCTGAATTGTTTGAAGAACGACAAAGGAACTATCTTAAAGGACGTAAGGCAACGAAAAATATTGCCGACAATCAAGGTATGATCTTCATTCGGGCCGGCGAAACGATTACCGATTCTGTACTGGACAGAGCGAAGAGCTCAGGTAAGCTGATAGAACTCGTGAAGAACAACGAAGCATGAGTCTGTGCGGTTTAAAGAAAGAGCAGCGTTTTTACAGCTTTGTAACCCGTATTTGTAACGAATGGTAATGTAATTGCGTAAGTATAGACCAGGCCGGGAATTGTTCCTGGCCTTTTCAAATGCGTTGGAGTTGATAATGTGTTGGAGTTTAAGCGTATTAGGTTCTGGCTGATTGTTTTTTCATTACAAATGCTTTTGGCTGTCGGTATACCCACCGGTCTGATGCTTATGCTTCCATCACAGGAACTATCCGTTAGTTTGGAGTTGCCTGGCCTTGTGTTCGATAACCTGTCCCCGGATAAAGCAAAGGAAGCAATCAACGCATTTTACGATGCCATTGCCCAGGAAGGGGAAATTGTTCTGGAGTCGGAGGGTAAGCGAATGAGGATACCCTACAGCTCCTTTGAACTGCAGATAGATATCGAGAGAGTCCTTGAAAGAATAGAGAAAGGCCAGTATGGCAACCGCTTTTTCCAGTTAATTGGAAAGGTCGGGGCAGATCCGGGAATGGCAAAGCCTGAGTTGTATATGAATGAAGCGCGATTCAGAGATGTTTTTACCGATGCGAAGGATTTCTTTCACATTGAGCCAGGTAATGCAGAACTGATATTCGCTCAGGGCACATTATCCGTTACGCCTCAAAAAGACGGACGGGAGCTTGACATTGATAAAGCGCTTCAATATATACAGAAACAACTCAGGACAAATCCTACCGTAGAAATGGTTTTATCACAAAGCATGACACCGGAGTTGTTTATTGTCACAGAACCTGAGATAACCACCAAACAGCTTCAAAGCTACTCTCAGCTCTACCCCATTGCAACAGGAAGGGTTCCGTCCGAGAAAGCAGAAGCGTTTCGCCTTCTTACTCAAAATGTGCAGAATGTAATAATTAAACCCGATGAGATTTTCTCATTCAGGGAAAAAATCACACCAGTTCTAGATCCACTACAGGAACATTTGGCTTCCGCTGTTTATCAGGCTGTACTTCCAGTAGAGGCGATCAAGATAATCGGGAGGGAATCTTCGAATCAGCCCATTCCCGGTATAGAGCCAGGCCTTGAAGTTAGTCTTGAAAACACCAAAGACCTTCAGTTTAAAAACACATCGAAAACAGAGCTTATTCTTCTGTTTGAAATTTGTGACTCGGGCATTTGGAATGCTGCATTGGCCGGAAAACCTGGTCTGCGTTACGGGGCTATAAAAACAGAACCCACGAAAATAGCGCCATCCACGATTTACTCTCAGGATTCATCCTTACCAGAGAATTGGGAAGAAGTGAAGGAACCGGGCAAGGAAGGTTTATTGGTAAAGGTATACCGCATCGCGGATGAACAATACATTAAACTGTATGAGGATGTTTACCAGCCTGTTCACAAAATCATTGCTATTGGAACAGGCATTAAGAAAGAAGACATTGTTCGAAAGTAGTGCTTAACGTGCGAAATTGTGTTTGCCTATTTTTAGTACGATAGGCCGGCTCCATATCCATTTGCTTGTTGCTGTATGCGGGTTGTAATAATATATGCACCCATAGGTAGGATCCCATCCGTTCAATGCATCTCTGGCAGCCTTATATGACTGAGATGTTGGTTCTAGATTGATCTGTCCGTCGCTGACAGCATCAAATGCACCTGGCTGATAAATAACACCAGCAACACTGTTTGGAAATCGGCTGTCCGCAATCCTGTTCAATACGACGGCAGCAACCGCTACCTGGCCAATATAGGGTTCTCCCCGGGCTTCGCCATGAATGATGTGCGCCAGCAGGTTAAGATCCTTATTGTTTCCCGAAGAAGGCTTTTGTCCTGAAGGAAGTCCTAATGCAGACAGTGTTTCCGGTCCCACAACACCATCTACCTTTAAATTATTTTTATACTGGAAGTACCTTACGGCTTTATATGTCTGATAGCCGTAAATACCATCCACATTTCCATGATAATATCCCCACTGTTTTAGTTTCTTCTGTATATTTACAACTTCAGTGCCCCTTGAGCCATAGTAGGAAAGAACAGCGCTGCTGTATCCGAATATGTCACGAACCCCGTCCGTCATGATCGGGTAAAAAAGGCATATAGCCAGACTAATTGCGATAATGATGCGTGCCCACTTTCTCTTTTGCATATCCTCCCTCATTTCAAATAAAATAATGATCGAAATAATTATCTTAGAGTTTCAACGGTTACATTGAAATTGTGTGCAGAAAAAATAAAAGTATTCGATTCACCGCCATGAAATGAATGGAAAATTCAATGAGCGATAGCGCTCATTGAATCTATAGGAAGGGAAACAGCTGTTTATCAAATCCTGCAATAAAAATAATGATCAACAAGACAAGCAGGAAATTATCACAATCATCATCGGTCGCAACTAATATGATCAATCCAAGTAAAAGAATATCATCCAATTGGATATGCTTAAGTAAACTTCTGATTTCTGGAAAGCCACCGAAAAAAGGTGATGCTGTAAGTGGCTTGGGGCAGTTGTCTTTTTCTGTAGGATAAGGAATGTTGGAGAGTTCATGATTATCAATTCCCGCCATTATAACAACCTCCCATTGCTGTTTGTCATCGCCCTGAGTATATTGGCAACCTTCATAATATTCATACAGGTTGCACACCGTTCACGCCGGGTTGGGTTTAAAAAAGGGTGAACCGAACGCAAAAGGTTAACTCGGGAATCCTGAACATTATTCATCTGACTAAACATGCTTTGTATATAGTTAACCCAATCTGTTTCCTGTATTGATTGCGGCAAGCTGCTTGATTGCGGCGTTTCCGTTTCTGCTTCGGATATCCGGGAATCTGTTCCAGCTGACATCGTGTCCCTGTTCGTTCCCAATGAACCGAACAGATGCCGGATACCTTCCTGTGCTTCAGGACTATTCAGCATCTCAGATATTTGCCGGATTTTGTCACCCATATCCTGACTCATGGATGATCGACCTCCTTTTAAACTTTCATTGGATCTGTTGGCTTCACCGCAGCATATTCTGCAGCTTTCGGATTATCCTTTCACCGTCACTGCCCAATACTTGCTTGATTTTCGCAATATCCGATTCTGAAACACGGCTTTTCATCTCATTGACATTAATCCCAAGTTCCTGAAGCCGGTTTTTATCGTATTCGTCCATCTTCTGCAGTACTTCTTCTACGTTTACTTTTTGAAGTTTCCGTTTCAATTCTGCTGGGCTTTCATTCCGAAGCATTTCCAGACCTTTTTCTATCTTCTTTTTGGTTATCTGTCCTTGTATATAGTTTGAAAAATCGTTCATTTAAACACCTCTGGCTAAGATTACAGTCTTAGTTTATGCATAAAGCCTTGTTCTCGTGACAAAAGATCTGTAAAATACAAACATAGAAGGGAAGGTAGATTTTATATGATTTATGATGTAATTATTATTGGGAAAGGCCCTGCGGGAATTTCCACGGCCCTGTATACAGTGCGTGCGAATATGAAAACACTTGTATTGGGTTTTGGGAAAAGTGGTTTGGAGAAAGCCGAAAAAATAGATAATTATTACGGGTTCTCCCAGTCTGTTTCAGGAGCTAAGCTTCTGGAAGAAGGAGAAAAACAGCTGTTGAGGGTTGGTGGAGAAATTCGGGAAGAAGAGGTTATCTCTATTGAAAAGGATGAAATCTTTCACGTATCCACGACAAAAGGAACGTGGAAGTCTTTGGCCGTTCTAATCGCAACGGGGCAGAAAACGGTGAAGATTGGAATCCGCAACCTGAAGAATTTTGAGGGAAGAGGAGTAAGCTATTGCACTACCTGTGATGGATTTTTCTATCGCAATAAAAAAGCAGGTGTCTTGGGTTATAACGATTTTGCCCTACATGAAGCAAAGGAATTGATTCCGTTTACACAGGATATAACCATCTTTACAAACGGGAAAAAAACCGAATTTTCAGAAGAGATGGAGAGTTATCTGGAAACATTTCAAGTGAATCAAAAACCAATCCAATCTTTCGAAGGAGAGGATTTTCTGGAATATCTTGTGTTTGAGGATGGGACTCAATTTCATTTGGACGGTATTTTTGTGGCTTACGAAAGTGCATCCGCTTCTACTTTTGCACAGAAATTGGGCATAGTGATGCAGGATCAATCCATTTTGGTCAACCAAAACCAAGAAACCAACATTGAGGGTTTATATGCGGCCGGTGACTGCACCGGGATTTTTAAGCGGATTTCTGTGGCTGTTGGGCAAGGGGCTATTGCAGGAAGACAAATCATTGAATATGTTCGCAAACAAAAACAATCTCAAATGAGCGGAAGCTGACAGAAAAAGCCGGCATTCCATGCCGGCTGATAAACCAGTGGTTTCTATAGAAGGTGAATGGGTTCAGTCGGGATCAAAAAATTGTGTGAAATTCAAATGATGATGCTCACAGTACTTTATAAGTGCAATGATCATTTTTTTCCCACCCCCGACGCCGGTGTTTAGAAAACGGTGAAGATGTGCCGGATCGATACCCAATTGCCGTCCGAACAGATTATAGTTCCCATGACATCTCTCTTTCATGAGTTCAAACATTTTTTCACGGTTGATTCGCCCTTTCATAAATTATCCTTTCAATTATTCCAAGGACCATGAAATCTATATTTGGCCAGACCCGTGGCCTTCTGGGCACGAGGTCTTAACAGTATTTGATAAAAGCTTCACTTACGATAATCATATCGAATCCCGACTCCTTTGTAAACGTGAAAACTTCTTAAAGTCGAAGACACAGAAGTATATTTGTCCGGTAACGGACATAGATATAGTTTAGACAGATCTGAGAGGGGTTTTTGACATGAAAAAAACAATCATGATAGTTTTTTGTATGGTTCTGATTGTTGCACTAAATGGTTGTCTCAGAACAAGGGATAAAGCAATGAAGCAAATTGAAGAGGATGAGTTACGCCCGGTGTCAAGTATTGTTCTTTCTGAAGACGATGCAAAACGCCTGAATGAGAAACTACCGATACACCTGTATTTCTCTGATATGGATGGCACCAGCTTGGTTGGAGAAATGCGCTATTTAAGCATGGCAGATGCAAGGCAGGGAACGGATAAACTTGCATCTGCCATGGTGAAAGAGCTTGTTAAAGGACCAGCCAATACATCGCTTAAACCCACAATTCCTGAGGGAGCTTCATTACGGTCTCCGATAAAGATTGAAGGCCGTACCGCGATAGTCGATATGACAAAGGAATTTGTGGATAATCATCCAGGTGGAAAAGAAGCAGAGGAGATGACCATTTTTTCAATAGTCAATACCTTGACCGAACTGAAAGATATTGAAACTGTTCAGTTCCAGATAAATGGAAAAATACAGAAGGATTTCAAGGGCAGTTTCCGCTTTGATAATAAGTACTCACGCAATGAAGCGCTAATTAACCGGAAACAGAGTTTTTCTGTCTTACCTGACGAACAGGAAGAAAGTGCCGATAATACAGGGTTAAATGAGCAAACCGAGGGTTCCGACACGGACTTTGGTATTGATGATAGTTATGAAGAAGTCAGTACGGATGGCGGTTATGAAGAAGAAATATTGGAGTGATAAGTTCACTAAATCAGGAGAATTCAAGTGATGGGCTTTGGATGTCCGAAGCCATCACTCCCTCTGCTCATTTGTGGAAGGAAAAGGTTAAAATTATGAAAAACAGTCCCGTCTTGTGAAGGCGGGTTGTTTCATGTATAATCAGATTGGTCTTGTTCAATCATGATATTATGTGCTGCTATTGGCAGTGCAAATGCATTATCCCTGCATGGCAGAAGGCTGTAAGGCAGGTTTAAAAATTAAGGGAGTTATTTATGATGGGGAAAATTAAGGTTGCTGTTCTTTTTGGAGGTCAATCTTCAGAGCATGAAGTCTCAAGAGTTTCTGCCCAAACGATTATCGAGAATCTCAATCCCGAAAAATATGAAATATCAGCAATAGGTATCACGAAGCAGGGGAAATGGGTTCCCTATAAGGGAGCATATCAGGATATCGGGTCAGGGAGATGGGAAGAGGCTTCTCAGAACAATCAAACACCTTGGATTGTTAAAGGTTTCAATTCTGCCGGCACGTTAACCACTATATTGAATGAACTTGCTGGTTTTCAGAAAACAGATGTCATTTTTCCTGTTTTACATGGTATTAATGGTGAAGATGGAACGATACAGGGGCTGTTGGAAATGGCCGAAATTCCTTATGTGGGTTGTAACGTTTTATCCTCTGCCATAAGTATGGATAAGGCTGTCAGTAAAGTTCTATTTGAACATGCGGGCATTACACAGGGAAAATATTTAGTTGTGAAGCGCCCTGAAATATCCGATAAATTTCATGAAATTGAGGGCAGGGTTCAGGAAGAATTGGGGTATCCATGCTTTGTCAAACCAGCAAACGCTGGGTCCTCGGTTGGAGTCTCAAAGGTAAAGGAGCCGGCTTCATTACGACAGGCATTGATGATGGCTGCACAGTATGATCGCAAGATATTAATCGAACAGTTCATTGACGGAAGAGAAGTGGAATGCGCTGTTTTGGGCTATGATTCTCCAATCGCATCAACGGTTGGTGAGATTATTCCCTGCAATGAATTCTATGATTACAGGGCCAAATATATTGACGGTGATTCAGAAATCATAATACCAGCCACACTAAAAACTGATATTATTGAACAGATCCGTCAATACGCGGTAACTGCATTCAGGGCTTTGGATTGTTCGGGGCTGGCCAGAGTGGATTTTTTTGTTGAAAATTTGACCAATAGGGTGTATATTAATGAAATCAACACCATGCCAGGGTTTACCAGTATCAGTATGTACCCAAAACTGTGGGAGGCAAGCGGGGTTCCATTCAGAGAACTGCTGGACAGGTTGATAGAACTGGCTTTTCTACGGTTTCAAGAAAACCGAAGCTCGTATGAAAGGGTGCTATGATGGATAACAGGCCAATCGGTGTATTTGATTCGGGTCTTGGTGGGCTAACCGTCCTGAAAGAAATTAAAAAATTGTTACCACGGGAAAGTCTGATCTATTTTGGAGATAACGGTAGAACACCCTATGGCACAAAATCCAAGGAAACCGTTTTAAAATATACCCATCAGGATGTGTCGTTTTTACTATCGAAAAACGTAAAGCTTTTAGTGGTTGCCTGCAATACGATGAGTGCGTTGGCCCTGCCTGAACTTAGATCATCCATCCATGTACCTGTGCTGGAAGTGATTGAACCAGGCTCCAGAGCCGCATTAAAGAAGACCAAAAGTGGCAGAATCGGCATCATTGCAACTTCTGGAACGATTTCCAGTGGAGTCTACAGTAAAGCTATCCGGAGCATGGCCCCGGATGTGAAAATATATACGAAAGCCTGCCCGTTGTTTGTCAATCTCGTTGAAGAGGGCTGGTGGAACAACGAAATTACGGAAATGGTAGCCGTTGAATATCTTAAGGAGCTAAAAAAAGAAAACATAGATACCCTTGTTCTGGGTTGTACCCATTATCCTCTGCTAACAGATACAATCCGTAAGGTGCTGGGTGATGATGTTGTTCAGGTCAGTTCAGCTGAAGAGCTGTCTATTGCGCTGAAAGAGCTTTTGAATGAACATGACCTGCTCACCGGACAAGGTGAAGCACATTATCAGTATTATACCAGTGACAGTGTGGAGAAGTTTAAAGAATTGGGTAAACTGATATTAGGAGAAGAAATCCTAAATGTTGAACGAGTGGATTTGGACGGTAATCTGTAAAGCATAATTGTGCTTTCTATTGACGAAAGAGGGAAATATCTTGAAAAGGGACGTAATGATAACGGTAGACAGCAAACAAGAGCACCTGAATGAGGATGCTGAAGTAGTGAATTTTATCACCGAGGGGACGTATTATAAAAAAGAAAATGCCTACTATATTACCTATGCCGAGAGCGCAGTTACAGGCTTGGATGGGACAACCACCACACTGAAAGTTTCTCCGGACTCAATTACTCTGATCCGCCATGGCAATGTTTCCAGTCTCATGGTTTTTGAAAAGGGTAGGAAGCATACCTCCGGTTACAATACTGAATTCGGGATGATCGAGGTTGGCGTGATCGCCCGCAAACTAAATGTGGAGATGAACGATAACGGCGGAAAATTCAATCTGGAGTATATCATAGAAGTGAATAATCATGTAACCAGCCTTACGACATTAAGTGTCAAGGTGCAATAACAGAACCTTAGGCCAGCATTAAGGCTATTGTGGCTGGTAAGAAGCAAAGGATGGTTGGATAATGTACAGTATTTATGAAAAAATCCGCAATCAAATTGAGACAGTGCTCAATAAGGCGATCAGCGGCGCGGTAACCGATGGGAAGCTTCCCAATGTTGAAGTGCCTCGAATTTATCTGGAGAATCCCAGAGAGGAATCCTTTGGAGATTTTTCAACCAATATTGCAATGCAGATTGCAAAACAGGCGAAAATGGCACCCGTACAGATCGCTAAAGTTCTTCTGGGATATATCCAGACAGAAGGAACGTTCATCACCGAAACCAAGGTTGCAGGCCCGGGCTTTATAAACTTTTATTTAAACCACCAATGGTTGTATGAAACACTTGCATTGATCGATGAAAGAAAAGACGGTTATGGAGAAGTAAATATCGGCGAAGGCAAGAAGGTGATGGTTGAGTTTGTTAGTGCAAACCCTACAGGTCCGCTGCATATGGGAAATGCCAGAGGAGGCGCTCTGGGCGACTGCATAGCCAGTGTATTGGAAAAATGCGGATATGACGTTACACGGGAATTCTATGTCAATGATGCGGGCAACCAAATAGAAAAGTTTGGTGCTTCGCTGGAAGCACGATATCTGCAACAGATTTTTGGTGAAGAAAGAATACCGTTCCCGCAGGACGGATATATGGGAGAAGATATAACCGATCACGCCAAGGCTTACCTGGAGGAGTTTGGCGCAGGCCTTGCCGAAAAACCCGCTGAGGAAAGAAGGAGGGTATTGGTTGAATACGCTCTTCCGAAGAATTTAAAACGAATTGAGGATGGGCTGGCCAGGTATGGCATTCACTACGATGTCTGGTTTAGAGAGAGCTCTCTTTACGATGGTGACGTGGAAGAAACACTGAACCTTTTGAGGAAGAAAGGCTTTATTCTTGAAAAGGACGGAGCTTTATGGCTTGATGGTGAAAAAGCAGGCCTGGAAAAGGATGAGGTGCTTATCCGGCGGAATGGGTTCCCTACCTATATGGCAGCCGATATTGCCTACCATTGCAATAAATTTATTAAAAGAGGCTTTGATCAGGTGATCAATCTCTGGGGTGCGGACCACCATGGGCATGTAGCCAGGATGAAAGCAGCGATGGAAGCCTGCGGTGTTCAAAAAGACAGATTACAGATAGTGCTGTTCCAACTGGTTCGCCTGTATAAAAACGGTGAAATTGCACGAATGTCAAAAAGAACCGGACGAGCCATCACTCTTGATGACCTATTGGATGAGGTTGGCGTTGATGCGGCAAGGTTTTTTTTCAACCTCAAAACTTCGGGCAGTCATCTTGATTTTGACATGGACCTGGCGGTAGAACAATCCAAAAACAACCCAGTTTTTTATGTCCAATAAGCCCATGCCAGGATCTGCAATATTCTTAAAAAACTAGCCGAAGAGAATATCACGCAAAAACCCATTGAAAAGGTGGATATGACTCTGTTGGTTCAACCTGAGGAACTGGCATTGATGAAAAAGCTGGCACAATATCCCGAGGAGGTAGCGCTGTCGGCGCAAACGCTGGAGCCTAGCAGGTTAACCCGTTATGTCATGGACGTGGCCTCCGGGTTCCACAGTTTTTACAATGCCTGTCGGGTAAAGGGAGAAGAGGAGAATCTGTTACAGGCCAGGTTGCTGCTGGTTAACTGTACCTTAACGGTCATCAGGAATGTTCTTAATTTGATTCGAATACAGGCACCAGATAAAATGTAACAGGTTTAGAAATATAATCAAGATCATCTAACAGACCAGATCTTCAGAAGTTTACTGAAAGGAGAAAACAATGCAATTATATCAGGAATGGCAGAATAAGATGGAAGATAATCAACAATCCGGTGCTAACCGAGAGTTCTTTCAAAGGTATCTTGCTAAGGAAGCAGAAGCCTACGAAGAGATACTTGGCAGTGAGCAAAAGCAGATAGTAGGTGTTGTCAAGGAGCTTGCCGAACACTATGGAATGGATCCGGTAACCTTTATCGGTTTTCTGGATGGAATCAATACCAGCCTGTCGCAGGAACTGCAGCTTGAGGATTTGAATGAAGATAGCTCCATTGATATTGCCATTGATTATGGAAAACTATACTACAATATGCTGAAGGCAAAAGCTGATTGGCTTTACACATTGCCACAGTGGGATACCCTTCTTAGTGATGAAGAGAAAAAGAAGATACGAATGAAATTGCATGAAGACAGCCATGTAACCGTAGAAAAAATAGGCAGGAATGATCCATGCCCATGCGGTAGTGGGAAAAAATACAAAAAGTGTTGCGGCAGATAACCGTTTTTAACTCTATGTCTGTAAGCAATGCCCAAACTTCCATTAATTTCTTGAACAAGGGCTTACTGTGATGTATAATGTTACAGGTATTGAATTTGAAAGGATGCGGAAAGGGTATGCTTCAGGTAAGAAATTTGACAAAGCGGTATGAGAATGTATTGGCAGTAGATAATATCAGCTTTGCAATTAATGAGGGAGAGATTGGAGTGCTGCTTGGCCCTAATGGCGCCGGGAAGAGCACAACGATCAAGTCAATCGCTGGTCTGTTGCGTTTTAATGGAGAAATTCTGATCAACGGAAGTTCCAATAAGAGTATACAAGCAAAAAAAGTTTTTGGGTATGTGCCCGAAACAGCGGCTGTATATGAGTATTTAACCGTATGGGAGCATATGGAGTTTATAGCCCGCGCCTATAGGCTGGATGGCGACTGGCACAGTCTTGCCGAACGATTGTTGGCTCGGTTCGAGCTTGCTGATAAAAAGGACAAATTGGGTAAGGAATTGTCTAAAGGGATGCAGCAGAAGATCAGTATATGCTGTGCTCTTTTAATCAATCCCAGGATGATCATGTTCGACGAGCCAATGATGGGGCTCGATCCAAAAGCGATAAAAGAGCTGAAAAATATTTTTTTGGAATTGAAAAAAGCGGGCTGTGCCATTTTGATAAGTACTCATATTATCGAGAGTATAGAGGAAGTTTGGGACAGAGTTTTGATCATGAACAAAGGTAAAGTGGTTTTGTCAAGGACCAGAAGTGAGCTTGAAAACCGTAACGAAACGTTGGAGGAGATCTTCTTTGATACCACGGAAGGGGTGGCTGGTGTATGAGCTCACTGTTGTACATCATGCGCAAACAATTGAAGAATATCATCCGCGGGTTGGCCCAAAAACCACTTGCACTTATAGGATATTGCCTGATAGGGCTCTTGCTGGCGGGTTCTCTTGTTACCGTGCTGATAATGCCTTCCGGAACTGTCCGTCATGGTTCAAATGAGATGTTCAGTGCCATATTTACCTGCCTTGTGGTAATTGCTCTTTACTTTAGTCTGAAACAAGGCATTGAAAGAGGAAGTTCCTATTTCCGCTTCTCAGATGTAAATCTGGTTTTTACCGCGCCATTGAAACCCAGCAAGGTGCTTTTATACGGGTTTATCAAGCATATGGGTACATCCCTGTTATTTGTTCTGTTTACGATATTTCAAATTCCTAATGTAAAAAATAATTTCATGTTGCAAAGCTATGGGGTCTGGATGATCCTTCTGGCTGTTTTGTTTTATTCGTTACTATATCCCATTGTAGGAATGGTTCTGTATACCATTTCTTCGGTCAGCAGCAAACGAAGGGCCATGGTTAAAAATATACTGAACCTTCTGATCATGCTGTTCATCGTGGGATTTTTCTTCATGCTGCTGGAGAAAAAGTCATTCACAGACACACTCACAACCTACATGAACGGATATATTTTTACATGGATACCTTTGGTGGGACAGATTAAAACCATAGCTTCTGCAGCAGTGTTTGGTATTGACAGCGCTTTCTGGATAAGCGTGTTCATTCTAACAGCATTTATCATAACCTTCATCGTTGTATTGTATAAAACAGATCTGGATTACTATGAAGATGTACTCGCAGCCACAGAACAGACTGAAAAGCGCATCAAAGCAAAAAGACAGGGACGGGATTCCGCTGCAGCGCAAATGAAAGTGCGCAAGATCAAAGGCGGGTTTTCATCTGTCGGGGCTAGGTCGATCTTTGAAAAGAGTCTCTTGGAATACCGCAAGGTAAGCTATTTTCTGTTTTTTGACAGGAACAGCCTGATCATTGCTCTTGCAGGGATAGGAATTTATTTTGTTATGCCTGAAGGTCAAACATCGATATTTTTTTGCTTGTTTTTCAGTGCGTACATGTTGTTCTTCCTTATTGTCCAGGGGAAATGGCCTACAGAACTGGATAAACCGTATGTTTTCCTGATACCCGAGGGAAATGGAAAAAAGCTTTTGTATACAACACTGCCAGAGAATATTAAGAACATGTGTGATGGGGTTTTGCTATTTTCAGCCTATTCATTCATGTTTAAAGTTCAGAACAGCGCAGGTTATCAGATCAGTCTGCCCTTGATTATTATATGTGCTGTCTGCTACACCTTGTATGGTGCAGTCTACATCTATGGAGACCTTGTTTCCCGACGGTTGTTTGGAGGTGTGCACAGCAAGGTCATGAAGGTTTTTATCAAGCTATTCATTTCTGGTTTTGTCGTCTTGCCTGGAATAATTATTATGGGAATCGTCTGGGCTGTTTTGAGAAATGAAATTGTTTCATTAATGATCATCGCATTATGGAATTTCCTGGTGGCACTGGGTCTATTCTTTGCATCCAAAGGCATTTTCAACAATATAGAAGTAGCGTGATGAAGTATCGTGCTGCTTGCCGTTTAATGATGGAATAGAGCGAACATCCGCTCTATTTGATCATGATTAGAGTTGTATTAGAGTTTGATTAAGTGACTTGTGAAACAAACCTCTTTTGTGATACAAAAGGTATGGAGTGATCGATTGGGTACGGATATATGCCAGTTGACATCTCCTACAAAAGTGAATGGAGAGGAATTCATATGAGAGAAAGAGGAAAAAACATATTACCGATGATTGGATTTATTCTCATTGTTGCCGTCATTTTTGGGGGATTCGCCATGGCAAATACCTTCAACGGAAACAGTGATGTGAAAACCATCGAGAAAAACAATAAAGATAAAGGTTTGCTGAAGAAAAACCTATTTGGAAACTATGACATTGACGAAACCAGCGAGATATCAACAAAAGGAACTGACAGAATAACCATTAATGCTGTCAGCTCAGAAATCAATATCCAGACACATGATTCCGAAAAGGTGGAAGCTCATTTTTATGGTGATGTATCCACTCTTGACCCGGACGCACGGCCTTTTCTCGAGGCCACTAAAAAAGGAGACACGATTGCTGTAGCAATCAAATATCCAAAGACCATGAGTTCATTCACCTCCGAGCGAACCTGTCTTGATGTTAAAATTCCGAAGAGGTGGGCAGAAGACCTTGAAGTGACCAGCGTATCGGGTAAAATCAGTGCGCCTGAGCTAACAGGAAAAGATATCCGGATTAATTCTACCTCTGGGAGTATTCAAATAGACAACATTACCGGTAAAAATATTCGTCTGGTGACAACCTCCGGAGACTTTAAACTGGGGGAACTGATTGCCCGTGATACTTTCAAACAAAGCACCATATCCGGAACCAGTAGTATTAACAAGGTTGAAGCCGAAGACATTAAACTGGAGGTAACATCAGGCTCCACCAGTATTCAAAATGCAATTTGTGAAAAGGTTACTTCCAGTAGTATATCGGGAAGTGTAGAGATCAATTTAAAAGATGGAAGTGCAGAGATGGCATCCTCTTCTGGGAATATCCAGGTGAGATTTGAAGAGGGATTTAATGATTTCAGTGCAAAGAGTATATCCGGCTCTGTTAACCTTGATATACCTGAATACAGTGAATTTGAGCTGGAGGTAAAAACCATCTCCGGTGACGTCAAATGTGGTGATTTTGACATGAGGGTTATTTCAACAAAGAAGAATAATCTGAAAGCCATAACGGGGGATGGTGACAGCAAGATAGATATACAAACCTCCTCTGGTAATGTACGAATCCAAAAAAATTGATTCCATTGCAGGCGAATGGATAAAAAGGCTCCTTT
>JAAYKJ010000238.1 GCA_012522505.1 Clostridiaceae bacterium | reverse complement strand
AGCTCATCAGGTCGAAATGTTGAGATTTTTTCATATTTTGCGAAATTGTCACTCCATATACAATATAGACAGGGGGTAAGTCAACCCTGAAATCAGTCTGAAAGATGGAGGTTGGTAAAATGAAAGTGAAACGGTTGCTAAGTGTTTTATTGGTTGCAATGATGGCACTGATACTGTTCAGCGCTTGCACCACAACAAATGTAGGCGGCGCAGTCCCGACTCAGGCGCCGAATGCGGGTACAGAGAAACCGGACGAAACAACCAGTGTAAAAACGGATGTTATCCATGTATGGTCCAATGACGCGCATAACCGGGACGAGTACACGGAGGTCATCAACAAGTTCAACGAAACCACCGGTAAGGAAAAGGGCATCAAAATTGAATACAAGGTTTATGGCGGCGATTATTACAACTCTCTGGATATTGCAATTTCAGCAAATGAAGAGCCCCATTTGTTCAAGAGCATGAAAACCGGACAATATGCTGAAACCGGAAGGGTAGTTGCCATCAGTGATCTGCCCGGCGGAGACAAATTGATTGAAGAAACATCCAAATACCATTTTGAAGATATCGGTATGTTCAACGGGAAGGTTTATGCAATTCCCATCCGTGTAACAACACAGAACATGATCTACAACAAAGAGCTGCTGAGCAAGCTGGGTTACGATAACCCGCCGGTCACCTGGGAAGAATTCCGCAAAGTCGCAAAAGAAATCACCGATCAGGGTGGCGGAAAGGTATTTGGTACCGGTTATGCGTTAAAATATACGAACTTCAAGTATTATGGCATTATCTGGCCTGCAGCGGCGTCCTCCGGAAAGCAATTTTTCAGTCACAAAACCGGGAATTTCGATTTTATGTCCCTCGAACCTTATTTTAACTTCCTTCTTCAGTTGAAAGAGGACGGCAGTATATTCCCCGGCTTTGAAACCATGGATTTGGATACCTTAAGGGCGCAGTTCTCGGAAGGCAACATCGGAATGTATTTTGGAGCATCTTTTGACGTAGGCGTATTGTACGACCAGTTCCCTGCAAAATATGAATGGGGCGTTGCACCGCTGCCGGTAATGGACGCCAATAATCGCTACAAGCAGATTGGAACGCCTGGCGCTTTCTATGTCGTCAGCTCCAGAGCCGTGAAAGAAAAAGTGGAAGATAAGGTTATGGAAGCATACAAGCTGTTTGTTTCTCCGGAAACACTGGCATTGACCTATGAAAAGGGCAAGGATATTCCCATACGCGGCCAGGATATCATCAAGGTGGCAGGAACGCCTGA
The DNA here is from genome assembly GCA_012522505.1 of Clostridiaceae bacterium. Classification (GTDB taxonomy): domain Bacteria; phylum Bacillota; class Clostridia; order DSM-8532; family DSM-8532; genus JAAYJG01. The sequence continues at coordinate 12,787 of JAAYKJ010000238.1, read as the reverse complement.
AAGACCGCAATGGCCGGCATTCACCGATTTGACAAATGTTTATGTCCGGTTGGCTTATCCGGAAAGCAAGATCACCATTGAAGGTGACAATTATGATGTCGTATTCTCCAAAATCCTCACTGGTGTTGCTAAGCCGGCGGAAGCCCTGGAGGAATTGGATGAACGCTATAATAAATTACTGCAGAATGCTATTGACAGCGGCGCTTTGAACATCAATCTGTACCTGGATCCGGATTTTGATGAAAATGTGAAATACGTAAAATAAATCTTTTGACCTGAATGTCTCAGTTTCCCCTAAATCCAGGTGGCCAGGCGGCCAGGGGTTTAGGGGAGAATCTTTTCATGGGAAGGTGTGGGAATATGCAAATTCTTAACAAAATCCGCAGCAGAATCAAGTCTTATACATTCGGTGACAAAATTCAGGAAATATTAATGATTCTTCCCATGTTTATAGGGTTTTTATTGTTTGTGGTATATCCTATATTCTGGGTTCTGAGGTGGGCATGGTTTAACTATAATGGTTATTCAAACCCGGTTTTCATTGGCTTCGATAATTTCGTCCGTGCCTTTACCAGAGATAAAACCTACTGGTTTACTTTGTTGAATACCTTTATCCTTGCAGGGGCAAAGCTTGTGACCGAAATGCCGATTGCCATCGTACTGGCAGTGCTTGTGAACAAGAAAATGAAAGGCATCTCTTTTTTCAGGGTTGTATATTTCCTGCCGTCCGTATTAAGCATCGCCGTGGTTGGTTTGATCTTTTCCATTCTGTTCAGCCCATACAACGGTATTGTGAATGCGCTGCTGGTGAATTTCGGGCTGGCATCGAAGAACATAAACTGGTTTGGGGAGAGATGGCTGGCAATGTTTGTTATTCTGCTGGTATCGCTGTGGACTACATTCGGACTGAACATGATTTATTTCCTGATGGGGCTGCAGAATATTCCGAAAGAGCTGTATGAATGCGCCCAGCTTGACGGAGCCAACGCTTTCAGGCAGTATTTCCACATTACGCTGCCCATGCTGGCGCCTGTGATGCAGGTCGTATTCATGTTAAGCATGCTTGGTACGATGAAAATTACCGATTTGATTCTCGTTATGACAAATGGGCAACCGGGGGGTTCAACGGAAGTGGTGATGACCTATATCTTTAAATACTTCTTCCAATACGGAGACGCCACCGTTACTCCAAGCCAGTTTGGTTATGCATCCTCCCTGGCGGTTATCACCGGAATTGTCCTGTCCATCATCACATTGATCTATTTAAGGGTGTCCAAGAAAATGAAAGAAATTTACTAGTAGAAGGAGAAAAAGCTATGGCTGTTAAGGTTCTCAATAAAACCGTGATTTATGTTTTTTTATCCATCGTAGCGCTCATTGCGATCTTTCCTGTGCTTTACATTGTATTGGCCTCCTTTAAAACGAACCAGGAGATCATGACCGGCGGCGTTAATCTGCTGCCCACGGAATGGCAGTTTCATAACTATATTCGTGCTTGGGAGCTTGCCAATTTTCAGCGCTACACATGGAACAGCTTGTATATGTCTTTCTTTATTGTTGTAGGTTCCATCATTACGGCTACAATTGCCGGATATGTTTTCTCCAGAGGAACAACGAAAGTGACAAAATTCATCTATGGTATGGTCATGTCATCCCTGTTTATCTCCATCGGTACGCTGGCGCTATATCCTCAGTTAACCCTTGCCAGAACGCTTGGGTTAAGCGGATCCCTTTGGGGCGTTATTATCATCCGTGTTTTCGGGATGAATGTGACCCAGGTTTTTATTGCCACGGGAAATGTGAATCAGATACCCAAGCAGATAGACGAAGCGGCCAAAATAGACGGATGCGGTTTTTTCAAGATATTCTGCCACATCATCTTCCCGCTTTTAAAGCCGCTGATCGCCACTATCGGCTTGATTTCCTTCCGTATGGCATGGAATGATTACCTGCTGCCTTTTGTCTTTACCATTTCCAAGTCCGACAGGATGCCGCTTGTGGTGGGTGTAGTGAACCTGAAATCCAGCGGTCAGGCCGCATCCTCCTGGGATCTCGCATTAGCGGGAATCAGTATATCATTGATTCCGATGCTGTTGGTATATCTGCTGCTGAACAAGTTCTTTATTGCAGGTATGGCTGAGGGAGCCATAAAGGGGTAAATAGTTATTATGCGTTTGCGGCAATAGAACAGATAGTGTTAAGTAACATATGAAAACTGTGGCATATAACAAAGGAGAGGAATGATCATATGAAAATGCTGAGCGTGAAGGGCAGCAAAATAATCGACTCTTCCAGCAATCCAGTACGGCTGAGAGGTACCTGTATCGGCGGTTTGATGAATATGGAGAATTTTATTGACGGATACCCCGGAACCGAGATGGGTATACGTTCACAAATGGAGGAGGTTTTGGGGAAAAACAAGGCCAAATTCCTGTTTGACAGAATGCTGTACTATTTCTTCCGGGAAGAAGATATCGCTTTTATTAAGGAATGCGGAGCAAATGCTGTGCGGCTGCCTTTAAATTACCGCCATTTTGAAAGCGATATGGAGCCTTTTCGCTACCTGGAATCCGGCTTTCAGAAGCTTGATGAAATCATTACGCTGTGTGAAAAGCATGGGGTTTATATTATTTTGGATATGCATGCGGTACAGGGTTGGCATAATGCGCATTGGCACAGTGATAATCCGAGGGGTATCAGTCTTTTCTGGGATAACATTCATTTTCAGGATCGCTTTGTGGCATTGTGGGAGGAGTTTGCCCGAAGGTATGCGGGAAGGTCTGTGGTCGCAGGCTATAATATCATGAATGAGCCCTGCACCAATACCGTTCATGGTGATTATCCCCACACCTTCTTTGATAAATATGTTCCGCGGTGGGACAGGATCAATGCCGTATACCGCAGGGTTGTAAAAGCCATCCGGAAGATAGACCCGGATCATATCATATTCCTGGAGGGGGATTGTTATTCCCGCTATTTCTCAGGGCTGGATGCTCCATTTGACGACAATCTGGTCTACAGCAGCCACAACTATATTTCAGCTGGCTTCGGCCCGGGCGTGTATCCTGGCGTTTTTACAACCCATAGGGCCGACAGGCAGTTTGAAAACGGTTATTGGGACAGGGCAAAACAGGTTGAAATTTTCAGAAGACATGATGGTGCGCAATTTACACAAAAGTATCAGGTTCCGTTATGGGTTGGTGAATTTGGGGCGCAGTACAACGGCCCCGTTGAAGATATTCCTTATCGCCGGCGCGCAATGGATGATCAGCTTGACGTTTTCGAAGAGCATGGAGCCCACTGGACCACTTGGACCTATAAGGATGTTGGCGTGATGGGTTGGACGATGCTGGATCCGGAATCGGAATATATGCAGCGGATTGCATCGGTGCAGAAAAAGAAGGGCCTTTTGGGCGCGGAAAACTTTACGGACAGGTTTGTCATGTCACCGGCCAAAAAAGCCGTAAAAGAACTTAGCACCCTGATGGAAGAGATTATTCAGGACGGAGAAATGAACCCATTAAGCAATAACACCAGTCTGGCGCAGGTTGCGCTGACCCAATATGCGGCTGGTCTTTTAGAGCCGGTTTATGCGAAGTGCTTCCAGGGGCTGAGTGAAGAAAAAATAGACAGCATCATGCAGTCGTTTGCGTTTTCCAGGTGCAGGGTAAATGAGGGCCTTGTGGAAGTGCTGAAAAAGCATTTGTCAAAAGCTCCTTAAGATCACTGTTGCGCCATGATGAGGTGTTTGATGAGTCGGGGATGAGCCTTACCTGTAGTTCTTTCAGCCAGGGAACCCGGGTCCGTCAGTGGTTTATGAATCTGGGCCGAAAGCTATGATCTGTTAAGCCAGGGAACCTGAACCCACCCACGGCTCAAATAATAGATAATGGAGGATACGTATGGTTATAAAAATTCCGGAAAAATGTGTGGATGTAAGAGCGGAAGCGGATGTTCTGGTTGTAGGGGGCGGACCTGCGGGTATTGGCGCAGCCGTCGCTGCAGCAAGGCAGGGATGCCGTGTCATGCTGCTGGAAAAAAGGGGTTTCCTGGGCGGAAACATCACTGCAAGCTATGTTGAAACCTGCAACCATTTTTTATATTGCACGAATTTTCAGACACAGGGCATTTATCATGAAATTGAGCAGAAGTACCGGGATTCCTTTGGCAACTCCCATGATATCCGCACTTATGCGCCGCACCGCTTCAGCAGCGAATATCTGAAGGTTTTTCTGGACGATTTCCTGAAGCATGAGCAGGTGGCGGTAAAACTGCACTCCTTTGTGAATGATGTTGTGATAGAAGACGACCGGATTCAATGCGTGATCATTCAAAGTAAACAGGGGCCCCTGGCGATAAAAGCTGGTGCTGTTATCGATGCAACCGGGGATGGGGACGTCGCTTTCAGTGCGGGTATACCTTTTGAGCAAGGCAGAGACAAAGACGGACTGTGCCAGCCCGGTACGGTAAACCTGCGAATTGCGGGGGTAGATGTGGAAAAGTTTTCAGGAGAGCCCGACAAGCTGAAGCTGTTGTGGAATAAATTCCTGGACGATTACCGGGCGGGGATAACCGGCCTTTCCTGCAAGCGGCAGGATCTGCCTGCGGGAAGGTTAACCCCGGCAGGCATTATATCCTATCTGAACTATTCCTGCGCCTATGGAATCGATCCCACCAACCCCGACGATTTAACCCGGGGTGAAATGGAATGCAGGCAATATATCATGGAGCTGTATGAATATCTGAAGAAGAATGTGGACGGTATGCAGAATATTGAAATTGCATCCATAGCCCCCGAAATCGGTTTCAGGGACAGCAGAAGAATAAAGGGGCTGTATCGTCTTACCAAAGATGATATTGAAGCGAACCGGAAGTTTGACGATGTAATTGCTGTTTATCCAAGAATATATGATATGTTGGCTCCGGACGGAAACATGGAAGGTGACGGAGGCTTGGAAGGCGGAGGCTATAAAGGCCATATCTATGTTCCCATTGAAAACTCCAGAACTTACCAGATTCCTTACCGCAGCTTGCTGCCGGTTAAAATCGACAATCTGCTGGTGGCTGGCAGGTGTATTTCAGCGGATCATATCGCAGAAAGCACCATCCGGGCAATATCGGCGTGCATGCTGACAGGCCAGGCTGCCGGCGCTGGCGCTGCGTTAGCGTTAAAAGATGGGAATGCACCGAAGAATGTGAATATTCCAAAGCTTCAGTCCATACTCAGGGATCAGGGCGTAGATTTGCCATAAAGCCAGGAAAATTAAATGCCTTAATATCGAAGCTCTAACTTTCAATGAATATTACTATCAATTGAGTTTGAGTAGAAGCTAATACGAGTATTATAATTGGTGGTTCATATCTTCTTCTTGAAGGCGATAATGTCTATAATTCATTTCAATTGATTTTTCCGGACGGTAAAGTTTTTACGCATAAAAAAGATATTCCGACTCAATTTGAGAACTGTTATTACACCAGAGGAGATACGGATCATATTTTGCATACACCCATAGGCAACATCGGTATAGCTTTGTGCTGGGAAATGTTGCGGTATGACACAATCAAAAGGATGTCCGGAAAAGTTGATATCGTTTTGGCAGGCTCCTGCTGGTGGGATCTGCCCGATGATGCTCCAAAGGAACGCGAAGAACTCAGAAAATATAATCAAAAGCTGGCATTACAAACACCAGTTACCTTTGCGAAGTTATTACATGTTCCTGTAATTCACGCCAGTCATTGCGGGAAAGTTACAGCTTTCAGATTCCCGAAGGAAGAAATTGAGCAAACACGCCAGTTGGTTGGAGCTACTCAAATCCTTAGCCGGAATGGAAATATAATCGCAAGACGATATTTCTATGAAGACGAGGGCTTTGTTACAGCGGATTTGAATTGGAGTCGATATGATCGGCAACTCGCAGATATTGAGGAAAACAAATATTGGATTCCTGATTTGCCGGAAGCTTATTTACAGGCTTGGGAGCAAGTTAACCCGCAAGCTGAAGTTTACTATAAAAACATTGCTTTGCCTTACTACCATTGCAAAACTGAAAGCTCGAAAATACATTAATTTTCCGAGCCTTTCGAATTAACTATTTATTTGTTTTTGCCAACGGAGGTTTTGTCTTGGCTGATAATAAAAGAATACATTATTTTAGGGGGTATAACATTGGAAAAGTTTATTGGTTTTTTAGAACAACTAGAGAAACATAAGATCTACTATACTATAAGTAAAACCAGAGAGGATTATATAAGAGTTAATATTGCAGTTCCAGGTGAAAGATGGGAAGTCGAGTTCTCTGGAGATGGAGATATTGTTGTCGAGAGATTTAAGAGTAGTGGAAATGTAGAAGGTGAAGAGGCTATTAAATATTTATTTGATAATTTTTCGGATTAATAACAGATAACAAAGATGGTCGCAAAATGGATTGGATTCAGCAACAAGTTGGATTTGTTTTTGATAGAATACCGACAGGCATCCATCTTCGACATTGATGGTAATTCTTCTGATAGCACATGAAAAAAGAACTTGGAAAGAGGATGGGGACGTTTGAAAACAATGCCTGAAAACCGACTGGGATCATGTGTGAGAAATTGTAGGTTTCAAACTCCAATATCATGATAAAATCGTCCCCTTATTTCATAAAATCAGACGGTTGTTTTGTTATAACCCCGTATGTATAATTAAGTCGAATGCTAGAACATCGGGAGGGGATAGATATGCTTTATCCGAAAAGCTGCCAAACAGAATTGGATAAAAATTTATTTAAAAATCCAACCAGTGAATACCGTGGAGCGCCATTTTGGGCTTGGAACTGTAAATTAACACCTGATTTGTTAATCCGTCAGATTATGTATTTAAAGGAAATGGGGTTTGGCGGATTTCACATGCACAGCCGTACTGGAATGGCTACCCCTTACCTTAGTGATGAGTTTATGCAGCTCGTCAAAACCTGCGTGGAAACCGCCAGATCCGAAAAAATGCTGGCATGGCTTTATGATGAGGACCGATGGCCTTCGGGAGCAGCCGGTGGTCTGGTTACGAAAAATCCGGCATACCGGGCACGCTATCTGCTTTTTACGCCGTATCCGTATGACGAAAATCAGGCCGAACATGGCAGCTTTGTGTCTGCCTCTATGGGAAAACGGATGGGAAACGGCACGCTTTTGGCGAAATATGATATTTATCTTGATGAAAACGGTTGTCTTGAGGAATATCGTGTGCTGGATGAGCATGAAAACGGCCAAAATGTTTGGTATGCATATTTAGAGATTGCTGGAGTAAGCCCATGGTATAATAACCAAACATATGTCAATACATTGGACAAAGAAGCTATTGACGAATTTATCCGCATCACCTATGAAGCATACAAGGTATCAGTTGGAAAAGATTTTGGCGGGATAATTCCAGCAATCTTTACCGATGAACCGCAGTTCACCCACAAAACCACACTCGGATATGCAACTGAGAAAAAGGATGTTTTTTTGCCGTGGACAGATGATCTTGAGCAAACATATAGCGGCAAATATGGGGAATCGCTGCTTTCTGCACTGCCTGAATTGATTTGGGATCTGCCTGATAACCGGGTATCCAAAACGCGTTATTGCTATCATGATCACATAGCGCAGCGGTTTGCAGATACCTTTGCCAACAACTGCGGGAAATGGTGTCGTGAAAACAATCTGATGCTGACAGGGCACATGATGTCAGAACCAACCCTGGGCAGTCAAACAGCCGCGCTGGGAGATGCCATGCGTTCATACAGCGGCTTTGATTTGCCGGGTATTGATATGCTCTGTGACGCGCGTGAATATTCGACTGCCAAACAGGCACAGTCCGCTGCCCACCAGTTCGGTCGGAAGGGCGTTCTTTCGGAGCTGTATGGCGTTACCAACTGGAATTTCGATTTTCGTGGACACAAGCTGCAGGGCGACTGGCAGGCTGCGCTTGGTGTTACAGTCAGAGTACCGCACCTGTCATGGGTATCCATGGAGGGAGAGGCAAAACGGGATTATCCGGCGTCAATCAATTACCAAGCACCGTGGTATAAAGAATATCCACTGATAGAAGACCATTTTGCTCGTGTCAATACCGCAATGACACGCGGAACTCCTCTGGTTCATGTAGGCGTCATTCACCCGATAGAAAGCTACTGGCTGCATTGGGGACCATCGGAGCAGACAGCGGCAATACGTGAGCAGATGGATAACAACTTTAAAGATATTACGGAATGGCTATTGTTCGGGCAAATCGATTTTGATTTCATCTGTGAATCCCTCCTTCTGCACCAATGTGCACAAGGCGGCGCTCCGCTCAAGGTGGGGGATATGGCGTATGATACCATTATCATCCCTAACTGTCAGACCCTGCGTTCTTCCACTGTTGAACGGCTACGATCGTTTCTCGGGCAGGGCGGCAGGCTTATTGTCATGGGAGAAGTACCAAAACTGGTGGACGCCGTGCCAGCAAACAACCAGTTTGAGTTCTTGAAATCCGCCAGCCTAATCCCGTTTGAAAAATACAGGCTTTTGGAAGAACTGGAACCCGTCAGGGAAGTGGATATCCGCAATGCGGATGGGGAGAGGGCAGGGCATTTTCTTACACAGATTCGTCAGGATGACGAGATGCGCTGGCTGTTTATCGCGAACGGCAGAAAGCCCCAAACTCATGATTTGATTAACCCCCAGAATATCAAAATCCGCATTCCGGGGCGCTGGGCTGCTGAATTATACGATACGATGACTGGGGAGATCCACAGTTTGGATACGTCGTTTGAAGGAAATAATACGGTTGTCCGGCGAACGGTTTACATGCATGACAGCATGCTGCTGCACCTTAAGCCGCATACTGGCCAACTTAAAGCCGCGGATGAACAAAGAGAAATTCACCCCCATAAGGCCGAGGGAATCCTTGGAAAAGTGCCGGTTGCATTAAGCGAGCCGAATGTTTTGCTGCTGGATATGGCTGAATATGCATTTGATGATGGCGAATTCCAGCCGTTGGATGAAATACTGCGTATTGACAATAAGTTTCGAAACAAGCTAGGACTCCCGTTGCGAATGGAAGCAGTTGCTCAGCCATGGACGCAGCAACCCGAAGAAGCAAAGCATGTCATCCGCTTGCGTTTTGAGATTCGCAGTAAGCTGGACATTGATGAATGCTTGCTGGCGCTTGAAAATGCGCAGAGTACCAGGATAGTACTGAATGGCAAAACCCTCGAGAACAAAGTTGTTGGCTATTATGTTGATGAGGCGATTCAAACTGTAAAGATGCCAAAAATCCAAAAGGGCGTAAACATTCTAGAGTTGCAGGCCCCGTTTGGAAGACAGACGAATCTGGAATGGTGTTACCTGCTTGGAGATTTCGGCGTTAGGGTAAACGGGTTTGAAAAGGTGCTTACGAAACCCGTACGGGAGCTTGCATTCGGCGATATTGTTCCTCAGGGGCTTCCGTTCTATGGCGGCAATATCCTGTACAAGCTGACCATAGAGGGCAACGGTGAGGATGTTGCGATCCAGGTTTCTATGTACCGGGGCGCGCTTATGGGTGTAACGTTGGACGGTGAACGAATCGGCTCTATCGTGTTTGATCCTTATACAATTCGGATTCCGGCTTTGACTAAGGGAACACATGAAGTTGGACTGCTGTTATATGGAAACCGCGTTAATTCATTTGGAGCGGTACACAACTGCGATGCCACATGGACATGGTTCGGCCCAAGTGCATGGAGAACAACAGGCGATAAATGGAGCTATGAATATTGTCTTAAAAAGGTCGGTATTCTAAAAAGCCCTGCAATTATCCGTTAGAAAGGGGCTTCATTGGTCGTTATATCGAAGGGTCAAACCAATTCGGGAAACCTTGCCTGAATATGACGATACAAAGATCAACCCGCAGACCCTAAAACAACTGGAACCTCATATACAGGAGGGGAATACTGAATGAAAGATTCGGGAATGGCAGTCACTTTTCAAGTTTGTCTGTGGGCTTATGCTAAAAAGAAAGCAAGGCATCCAATTATCGACAAAACTCAGCATAGATAATCGGATGGATAAATGCAACGAGAGTCCAGACAGGAGATCCGAAGCATCGAAATCTGGATTCCAGTAAAGAAAAAAGAATATTAGTTGCAGTAATGTTTATAATTGAGGGCGCTCCTGGCAAGAGTGCCTTTTTCGTAAAAGTAGACCATCATGGATCAAAGTACTCCAACAGTCAGGATATTCCTTATTAGCCCCGAGCGATCTATCATCTCTTATGGTTACCAGAATCTGTATGGACATCCGCACCCAGAGGGTTTTGAGAGGATAAGCAAAAGTAGTGTTCCATCTCTTATTGAAAATATATTGCAAAGTGTACTTGACACAATATGCAAAGCGTACTATACTAAAATTGCAAAGCGAGCTTAGCACTATTTGCAGTTTGGAGATGAGTATTTGAAGAATAGAATAAGAGAGTTACGAAAAGAGGCGAGGCTATCTCAAGAAGAGCTTGCCTTGGCAGTTGGTACAACAAGGCAGACAATCACTTCACTTGAAGTCGGAAAGTATACGGCTTCTTTAAAACTCGCATATAAAATTGCGAAATACTTTAACTTAACGATTGAAGAAGTATTTGATTTTGAAGATATGGAGGAAATGTAATGGATAAGTATAAAGTTAGAATTAAAAACAGAATGATATTTGATATGATTGGTACTGTCGCTTTTTTACCTGTGGCTGTCTATGCACTTATTAGATACTGGAATATAGAGGGTGTAATGTCTGGTGCTCCAGTAAAGGATTTTTTCGCAGGAGTAATTAATGGAGTTCGCGGCGCAGCAGTAATTGCATTCGTTATCTATCTTATGTTTTCATTTGTAAACAATCTGTTAGCAATCAGAAATGAAGAAAAGCTTAAGAAAATGTATTTCGAAGAATATGATGAGCGTGCACTTGCCATCAGCGAACATTCCAGCCGAGTAACTTATAATATTACAATTTATATCATTTTGGTTAGTTGTATTATAACAGGATTGTATAATACAACCATCAGTATGACATTATTGGTTGTATGGATATTTGTTTTTTTAACACGTATTATTACAATAAGTTTTTATAATAACAAAATTTGACTTACATATAGATTTGAGGTATTTTATGTAGGGAGGTCAAATTATGCTTGAAGTTGTATTCAGTGATAGTGAGAAAGGTTCTATGAAAGTAACAAAAAATTATAACGCAAAAACTATGCTTGGTGGAGCTACCGGTTATATTGGGAAAGAGCCAACCAAAGCTGAATTAGAGAAACACTTTGAAGGCCAAGCAGTTGGAGGGAATTCTCAAGATGTTGTTAATATAGGCTTTTCGCTTGATATTGGAGATATTTCGGGTGAAATTGATGGGAATGAGCGTCAAAATGTTTTTCGAAAATTGTGGGGACGATTTGAGATTGATAATAAGGAGCAAGAATGTTTTTTCCAAAACCAGCATGAAGACATGGAGAAGCTGTTATTTGCTGCAAAAGACGGTATACCTATACGAATATGGAAAAGCAACGCTCCTTATTCTACCTGTGGATTTCACTTTGTATGCAATTTATTAAGAAATATTAACGGCAATATAAGTGTTGTTTCTTTACCTAAATATATTCCAGTATCCGAGAACGATATAGTAGAGTGTAGTCACTGAGGGGAAGTTGCTGCAGGTAAGTTTTATCAATTTTTATCTCTTGAAAATCAATTAACTGAGATAGAAAAGAGATTTATTGGTGACCGCTGGCACGACTTAATGGTGGAAAATGCACCATTGCGCGCAATTTTAAATGGAAGGTTAACTTCTGTACCTGAAAATTTTTATGATTTCATTATCATGAATAATCTGCCTGATAGTGATTTCATTATGGCTAGATTTATCGGAAAGCTCTTAGGTGAATATAGGCTGGGCATTAGCGATAGTTGGTATGCTTTACGTATTGAAAAAATGATTGAAGAAAACAAACTAATTGTTGTTGAAGAAAAGGATCCTTCACATCCATATCAAAAAGTATTAAGAAAAGTATAAGTACTCCACCGAAATATCCTACTCAGCCTTTGGCAAGGTGTAAAAACTGTACGGCCCAAAAGGTCAGATCGCATTCAAAACCGTATTTGCGGTTGTAGTCGGGTTTCAGCCGTACGTCTACATACGGGGTCGGATACATGATGTTTTTCGGTGAATACCGTTTGTTGTGCGGCAAATCAAGCTGTAAACGCAATATGCCGTCATGGCTTAAGGCTTCTTCAATATTTTCTATGGACTCACGGATAACTCCGACTTTGTTGCCAACACCAAGCATGGCTATTTCAGTAAGCGGCCGCCGGTATGTTATCGAATCGATGATGTCTGTGCGGAACGGCCGGATCGGGCAGTTTGACATGCTTAATGGAAAAGGAACATAGTACCTGCTTCCGATTTTTACATGGATGTTATACCCATTGCGCATAATAGTGTTATAACGATTAAGCGCATCAGCCATCAGATTTATGTTTTCGGGTGTTCGCCAGACTTTTGTGTATGCAAGCGTTTCCAAATGGTACTGGCATGGGAAAAATGTATCTTCTTCGATATAGGGATATTGGTATTTCACCTTGCTTTGTCGTGTTTTGGTTATCTCGCTGAGGGACTCAAGCTGCAGCACGCTCCTGAAAGCTTCCAGTGCGATAGATTGAAATGGCTGCACGAACGCATCATCACCGTGACCGAGCATCGCCTGAATGGTGTAAACCAGTATCATCAGGCTAAACCCACTGTTCAATCCTCGAAACCGGTT
>JAAYKJ010000237.1 GCA_012522505.1 Clostridiaceae bacterium | reverse complement strand
TTCCAAAGGCGTTGTATGCATAGGCTGTGACATTCCCCCTCTGATCCTTTTGGGTCAGCATTCGTCCCAGAAAATCATAGGTGCATTCCACAGTTCCCGTATCTGCAAAGACGGCCTTTGCAAGGGTTCCATCCGGATTGTATTCCCACCTTGTGTATTCGTCTGTCTTTACTAATTCTCCATATGGTAAAAGCTAAGTTAAAACAAACAAAACAAAGCTGTGTTCAATCCTTTATATACTAAAGTGATTATTCATATTTGTACCATTTATTTGATCTATATTTATCGGGTAATTCTTGTTCAACTGGATCAACGATCCCAAGTTCTTCTAATTCTTTGAACCAAAGTTCTCTCTTAGATTCAGGCAATTTTGATCCACACCAAGGACAAAACTGTATTGTAACACAAGATGTACCGCCGTCATGCACTATTATTCCATACTCGTCAAATACTTCATTGTAATCAATTAGACAGTCTGGACAACTAAACCTATTTTGAAATTCAGGGCAATGTAAGTTCACTTGTTTTTCCATTTCAAAACAACAATACTTCAAATAAATGCATCTCCTTAATTTAATTTAATTTTTCTGCCCTTAACAGGTGGTTTATGCATTTCTCCTGTAACTGGATCCATTGAACCAAGATGATTCCCTTTTGAATCATAACCTTCTATATCGTTATGGGTAAAGTGCCATTCATAGTATTGTTTATTTTTCCCTTGACCTGATGTTTTTCTATCTGAACCCTTTACATTGTCTAAATTATTCCATATCTCACTTTCTTGCTTCTTTATATTAAATGTTCTATCGCTATTTCCCCCACTATTCGCATTATTTTTAATGGCATTTATTAATTTTCTTGCATCTTGCTTGCCGCTTTTTCCTGCATTGACAGCTAAGGCAGCACTGGCACCTACTTCAACTACCCCTAATGCCGTTGTTACAGCTCCTGAAGCCACAAGAATCACGCTGCCTCCAAATTTCTCAAAAGTTCCAGCTATTCCGGCACCGATTTTGGTAGCGCCTGATCCGATTGTTGTTATGCCACCCATTACACCATATATGCCTACTTCTATTAGCGCCACATCTGTAACAAGCCTGCCAACATAATAGGCAACGTCATCTGAAATACTCTCCTCAAGTTTAGTTATGACATCATCTCCGGCTTCCACAACCTTATTGTAAATATACTGTCCAAAATCAGGATCGAATAAACCGAAAATGACTCTTTCAACTTCTGCCAATGTTAAATCAACGTTGCTTACTATTGAGGAGAATACACCTAATAACACATTGCTGACTACATCAATCGCTTTATTACCGGCATCACGGAAAGTGTCCTCCAAAGATTTTTCCGTACTGGCCAGAGTGATACCGGACATAGCCAATATCTTCGCAGCGTTATTACTTTCTAATAGCAGCCTTTCGGGTGAACTCATGGTGAACTGCTGCCCTATAGTCGATGTTGTTTTTTGAGGCTGAAAATCAGCAAGAATCATATCAGACAATAATTCAATGCTGGTTTTTATGCTATCTTCAACATCACTAGAATTAATCCCAGAAGAATTTTTTCCAAAGCTAGCTGCTTCTGTAAAATCTTCAACCTGTTTCTTTAGCGTGGAACTATAGTCTTCATCGGGGTTTTTCGTTGCTTTACCGAGTGTCACTGAAAGCTTATACCCCTCCCATGTGCCTGCATCATCCCCGCTTTGCTTCACAAGCTGCTCAACCATCTCGTTGCC
>JAAYKJ010000029.1 GCA_012522505.1 Clostridiaceae bacterium | reverse complement strand
GGCCTTTTCAGCATAGCCATGGCCACGGTACTGTTCATCAATGCCATAACCGATCTGACCACCATAATATAAACCATCTGTATAGCCGATACGCAAATTAATCTCACCGACACGGCTGCCGTCACGGCGAATTTCAAACTTATAAGCCGGAACCCTTTTCTTTTGAGAGGTGTGTCACTCTTTCCTTACTTGATTTTTATGCATACTCACTGTTTTGGGATATTATTACATGGAAGAGATGTACTTGTCAAGCAAAAAGGATGTAAATCCCAGCCCCCGGATGCCATCTGCTTCGAGCTTAGTATCATCAACAAAGATTGACTCCTCAGCCTTTACATTTTGGCCGTTCCCTCGGAAGATAACCATTAATTTGCTTCACTGCGGGTACAAGCAAAACCTTTATCGAAACAAAGAAGAGAAGTTACCGAAAATCATCAAATCCGGCAGCCGCCCGGGCCATGGGGGAGCCTCGGTCCGAACGGCTGACTTTTTACCGTATTCCAGGTAAGTTTAAGGTGCATTAGCGCTTCTACGCGCAGGTTTCAACTTTATCGCCCTCGCACCAGAAAATGCCCGCATTTTTTCCCGGAACAGACAGAATGCCGCGTGCTATAAGCACTTCGGTAACCATCCCTGTCAGGTCATGAACGATTCCAGAAACCCATTGATTGATCTGGGATTCAAGACGTTTTGGCGTACACGCCGCGAAGATATCCCGGATCTTCTTTTTTGTCTCATAGATCAATGATTCTATTTGAGTATCAGGCTTATCAAACAGAGCAGCGAAGGATCGATATTCGGAGCTGCTGAAGCACGGGAAATTCAAAAAGAAGCTTTCTCCTCTTTTCTGAACAAGCCCCATAGAAATATAAACCGAAAGTTCCTCTTCGCTGACAAGCCCCTCAGGGATAACGCCATTTGTGCATTGCGGTACAATATTCTTGGCGTATATGGTTTTCTGCCCGTCCCAGAAAACTTCTTCATGGAAATAGAAATACTTCTGAATCCAGTTACAATACAGCAGATCTTTCTGACCGTCCGTTATATTCAGCCCTGAAGTGTACGGTGGCGTTCTCTCTTGCGAATCCTGTGTCTCTGATACCAGAAACCACCCATGTCCGCCGTCTTGTCTGATCGGATAGGGCCCGTCGGCCAATTCCGGATGGGATTCGGAAACTCTTCTGACAGCGCTTCGCATAGCGGACGGAAGCGCGATGTGCCCCAAAAATTTCATTGGCAGATCGCTACCGTAAAAGCCAATTCTTTTTACACTTTCTGCAGCAGCTTCCGATTGATTTTCATACCAATCCGCGATTTTTTCTAAAAGAGGTTTTATGCATGCTTCCATCTTCATCCGATCACTTAACCGCAGAATGATGAAGTTTGTCGCATATTTTCTGTTCACTTCAACAATTGCGTCTCCGCTGATCAGCCTTGGCAGCTCATCTTCCACATACAGGGCCGGTATTCCGGTCTGGCTGCTGATATCCTCGACCGTCAACGGGTTTTCATAGCATGAATTGCAAATTGCACGGGCTAATTGGCTGTGAAGATACTTGTCCGGATTCAGATTGCCATTGCAAAATTCTGTTTCCCAGTTAAGACGACTATAAATCCTTTCCATTTCATACACTCCTATCCTGTTCCTGATTTTGTCACGGCTGACATTCAGCCGCCATTTGACCGTTGTTTCGCTAAGACCGAATTTTTGTGAGAGCTCTTTCACGGACAATTCGTGCACGTAGTAGTCCACGGCGATTTCCCGATAATTTTTCCCAATTGACATCAGGGCCTGATATGCTGCCGACTGCTTTTGCCGGTTCACAAAATCGGCCTCGATATCCAAATCATCAGCCAGATCAAACAGCGAATCCTCTGGCAGTACTGTATCTGACTGATTTCGGGCTGCCATATATCTGGCATACCGATTATGAGCCACCCGCCAAATCCAGTGCTCCAGTGAATCAATCCTGTACTTTCTGATACCGTCCAGAACATGGAGAAGGATTTCTCCGGCCAAATCCTCCGCATCGTACGGGTCACGGATCCTGCCTGCGCAAAACCTGTAGATTGGCTCAATATATAGCTGGATGTCTTCAGCCTTCACCATCAGTAATCACCTCTTTTGCCTCTCACTTATATAGTGCAAAAAGAACAGAAACGGATAGGTACAATTTATCATGTAAGCATGATTTTTTCCATCGGCAATTAATTATCTTCCAGTGTTAAGATTGTTGATTTTTATAATATATGGTAGTTTACATTATGTGTCAGATGAAACTTATATCATGTAATGATAGTCTACACTAAGTGTCAGAAGAAGAAACTTCTATTGGAAGATCGTATCATAGATTTTACATAGTCATAAGCACTAAAAATGGTACAGACAAAGTCATTTACTGGAGCACCTATAACCTATGGATTAGTGCCGATGATAATTGGCAGCGAATTAATGAAGCTGGTGTACAGAATTCGGTATTTCCAATTTCAGGGAGATGCTTTTAAAAATGCCTTTTGCCAATGAATTTTTTGATGCTGTGATCAGTATAAATTCGATATGGTCTTATGGAACGGATATAAATTATGTTGACGCTCAGTTGGCTCGCATTGTTAAGTCGAAAGGTCAAATTGGTGTTGTAGTTCCCGGATTTTTTAATGAATTAGCTGAAGCACCTGATTACCTCAAACCATATTGGCATCATGATTTTGATTCTTACCATTCTCCAAGTTGGTGGCACAATTTATGGGAGAAATCAAAATCAATCGATATAAATATTACTGATGCTTTCGATAATAAAGAAGGCACGAAAATTTGGCGTGATTTTGTATGGATTCTTGATCCAGATGAAGCAAAAGGCTTGGAAATTGATGACAGTAGAAATATAACATTTCTTAGATTAATAGCAACTAAAAAATAAAAGTTATTAAGGGATTCCAATTAAAGGGAGAAAATTATAAACATCCAGCTGCCTGTGAAGAAGTATGTAAACATTAAGTCTTACACCTGAATAAATAGCATTAAGCGATCGCTTAATACCCTTATTAATACTACTAAAACTTACGGATATAGGATGAACTGCACACCTCATGCTGATGAGAGTTAAGATACAAACCAAAAAATAGACAGAAATAAAATCTGCTTGACATTATCCAGATGAAGGATGAAAATATGATTGATGACATATTGTTTCAGAATAAAAAGAGTTGGGATGCAATGGCAGATAGTTGGTTCGGTTCAACTGCATTGCCTACATACGGTTGCTTAATCCCGACGGAGGATGAGTTAAAATTGTTTCCCAATATGCTGAATAAAAAAGTCCTTGATATTGGTTGCGGAAGTGGCCATTCGCTAAGATGGTGTGGAGATAATTGCGCAACTGAACTTTGGAGAATTGGTATGTCAACAAAGCAAATAGAAAACGCGAAGTGCTTTTTGAAAGAAAACGGGTATTTACCGAAACTTTTCAACTCCCCAATGGAGTCGGATTGTGGATTACCGATACTTCGATATTGCATATTCGATATATGCTATCGGTTGGACGGTAGACCTGCAAATAACTTTTAGTAATATTGCATCATATCTCAAAAAAGATGGCGTTTTCATTTTCTCGTGGGATCACCCTTTACTGCATTGTGTTGAAGGATTTACTGAAGAGGGTACGACGAGAGAATGTGTATTGATAGATGTGATGTACAGGTCAACAGTAGTGATGTCAATTTTGGATTGGGAATACAAAAATGTTTAAGATACGAGGTAAAAAATGAATTTTATAACAGAAATCAGTGAATTCATTCCTAACAATGCTCAGGAAAGTCAAGATAAAAAGGTAATTCTTGACTACATAAAGCAGTATCAGCACAACGTATTATTTAGAAATAATGAAATTGCACACATTACAAGTTCTGGTTTCATCATGAATCCTGCATTGGACAGAGTTTTAATGGTCCATCACAATATTCGAAACACCTGGGCATGGACCGGAGGTCATGCCGACGGTGATGCGAACCTACTTTATGTTGCAATTAAAGAAGCGAAAGAAGAAACCGGAGTAAATAACGTGGTTCCTCTTACCCCCAAAATAGTATCCATTGATATATTACCTGTGTTTGGACATTGGAGAAAAGGAGAGTACGTTAACACTCACCTACATCTATCCATTGCATATGTCCTTATTACAGATGAAAATGAAACACTAAAAATAAATAAAAATGAGAACAGCGGAGTTTGTTGGTTCACAATAGACCAATTTACCGAGACCTATTTTGATGAGCATGATGTGTATCTATATAACAAGATAATCAAGAGGGCAACTACAAATTAGGCGGTTTCATCGATAATAATCGTATATGTGGGTATGACTTATCTTTCTGGTAACACAGTTTCTTGATTTTGTTAGCATACCATCTGAATAGACAAAACAGCTCCGATGCTGTTGGTTACAACATGTACGGCAGGCTTAGTGATTATCTTCGTATAGATAATCTTCAAAGCCTGATAGGTAAAATCAGCTTGCAAATAGCCATCAATGGATTTGTAATCGCTTAAATCTAAATAAGCAATATACTTTAGGAGGTTTTGTATGAAAGCCGATCATCTGAGGCGCAGAACTACGAATATTCATATAACTCAGACATGCAGAAAGGCTCTGTGAGCAGACCGTGATATTTATGCTCAAAAGGAGAGCTAGAAATGGATAAAGTCATAAGTTGCTGCGGAGTAGTGTGCTCTGAGTGTAATTTACTTCCTACAGATTGTAAGGGTTGTCCTGAAATTAAAGAAAAGGCGTATTGGCTTGAATACACAGGGGAAGATGTTTGTGAAATATACGATTGTTGTGTAAACGATAAACATTTGGGGCATTGCGGCAAATGTACATCTTTACCCTGTAAACGCTATTCCAGAAATGATCCTACGAAGTCTCCTGAAGAAAATGCAGAAGATCTTAGAAAGCAATTGGAACAGTTGAGATCTATGTAAGGAACAAGAATAAGCAAAAAATTTCATTAGACAAGGAATTGAACCAAAGTATGGGACATGAGCTGTCCCCTGCATGAGGGGGAATCTTAAGTGATCGAATATGTTAATTCTCTAAAAAATCGAACAGATAAAGATTTTGATGGTTTTTTTGAAGGTTGGCCGAATCCTCCGAGCGTTCAGAAACATATTAAATTATTGGAAAACAGCAGTTACATATGGTTGGCAGTAGATAATGCAACAGGGAAAGTTATTGGATTCATTAATGCTATTTCTGATAGAACGCTATGTGCATATATTCCGTTACTGGAGGTATTATCAGAATATCGTGGGCAAGGCGTTGGGTCGAAGTTAGTACAGCTTATGCTGGATACTCTGAAAGATTATTACATGATAGACTTGATATGTGATGAGAAGTTATCAGATTTTTACTCCCGTTTTAATATGTTTGAAAGCAAGGGAATGATATTACGCAATTTCAAGATGCAATGTGGCAAATAATCAGTTGTACGGAGAGAAAATGAAAAAGTTCATTATTTGTATGCATCATTCCTGCCCACCCCGCGTCCAGCGGTGAATGATTTATCACATCAAACAAGAAGACTCCATCATCTGTAGTGTGGAGATGAATTCCTTCTGCTTTGTACTGGATATTTACACAAAATGTTGCATATGCCACCTAAATATGGTATGGTAGAACATAGGTTCGGCACAGGTTTGGTGATAATATGGAACTTAAAGCATTCAATGAAGGCAAAACATGGAGCGTCACGACTACCCGAGATGAGATCATGGTTGGAAAGCTCTGCACTTTATGCCTTAAGTGCATGATTTGGTGCCCGTATACGGCGGAGTACATAAAGTGAACATTATACATAATATCTGCAGACTTATTTTTATTAGCTAAAGAGAGGGGTTGAGGTTAATGAGAAAAGTACGAGATGTCTTTTATATATATGCGAATCCTACAGATAACTATTATCTGTATTATGGAATGGAATTTAAAGAATTCATCTGTTGTAATCCGGTAAGGTTAGAGAATATTCTGGTGACTGATGGAAACTATATAACCAACAATTTTAATAGAAGTTGGCTATTGGAAACAGCTAATGGAGAAGATGAAATTATTGAGCTGTCAAAAGAAGATATTTACGGTCTGGGTAATTTTCATTGGATAGACTATGATAATGATATCGCTCTAAATGAGTGCACTCCAGAAGAAAAGGCAGAAGTATTATATTTGTCACATTTTGGTAAACCCATAAAATCACCGTTTTTTAGTAAATTGAATAATAAGTTTGTATACCTCG
>JAAYKJ010000236.1 GCA_012522505.1 Clostridiaceae bacterium | reverse complement strand
TACTGCTAAGCCGTATGGACCTAACGATTATGGATGGCGCGCAAGTCGTGGGGGTTGATGCTCACCGTATCGATCACGTTAAAATGAGATCAGCAACCATCATCTTATCTGTTTTACCGGTTTTTATGGTATATCCATTCTTACAGAAGTATTTTGAGAAAGGAATCATGATTGGGGCAATAAAAGGATAGTATAACTGCAGTATATGATTCCGCAACCCCAATATGATATATAAAATAAGGAAAGGATGTTCAAAATGTTGAAAAAAATGAGTTCAGTAATGATTCTTGTCGTGGTGCTCTCTTTGTTCGCAGGCTGCACTTTGCCGGGGAATACACCGGATATAAGTGGTTCTGATAAAGGAACATCGGATAGTGGAGATAAGACTGCAAAAAGACCCACAATAAGAATAACCTTGCCAAGTGCCCCCAGTAACACACAAGATGATAGTTACAAGGAAAAATTTCTGGAAGATAAGTTTAATATCGATCTTGAGCTAATTAAGCTGCCAAGTAATTCTGAAGATAGAAAAACACAAACGAATCTGATCATGTCTGACTCAAAATTAATGCCTGATGTTATCTACTTCGGATCGAGCAGTGCAAAAGAATATGAACAGTGGAAAGCAAGCGGGCTGTTGGTTGATCTATATCCGCTTTTGAAGGAATACGGCAACAACATTATATCGTATTATGAAAAAATGGATCAGAACATGTCTGCACTTTTTTCCACCTATGAGGATGGTAAAATGTATCGCTTGATTGCGGATGTAAGTGAACCAGGATCTACAACAACTATTGTACGGCAAGATTGGATTCAGAAATTTGGAATGGGTGAGATCAAAACGCTTGATGATTACGTTGAATATCTGAAAAGAAGTGTGGAAGAGGATCCCGACGGAAATCAGCAAAAGGATACGGTAGGGTTGTCTGGTGGAAAAGGTGAGATGATGGCTCTTTACCCCTTCTATTCTGCATATGGTGTGTACCCTGAAGAATGGTTTATCCAGGAGGATGGAAGCATCAAGTACGGAGCTGTTTTGCCAGAGACTAAAGCTGCTTTGGCCGCTATCCAGGATGCATACAGCAAAGGGCTTATCGATCCTAATCTGATAAGCGGCGCGAAATCCTTTGCAAGTGAATTGTATCCGGAAGGAAAGTGTGCATCCTTCTATACATGGGCATTCTTCCTGACACCTTCTTTTTCGCCACTGAACGATTTTAAAGCAAAGAATCCCGGCGGTGAGTATGCTCGGCTTCGCCCGGTTTCAGGCCCAGACGGGTTCGCAAGCGACAGACCTTCCGATCCCTTTGGCTCCGGTTATATTGCAATAACAAGCAAATGTGAAGATCCTGCTACAGCCATGCGTCTGCTAGATGGTATCGTCGAACCCGAAATCAGCATTTTCATCAAAAATGGTGAAGAGGGTGTAGACTATGAAATGGTTGATGGGGAAATCAAATTGCTGACAAGCAAGGAAGAACGTGAGGAAAAGGGAATCCGTCTGTTCGCTTTGGTCTTGGAGAGGAAGGACGAATACAATATTGAAATCGGTAAGCTTGGTAACGCGAATTTTGCGGATCAGCAAAAAGCAGCATTGCCTTTGAGGGGTAAAATAGCTTTCCTGCGTGAGAAAGTCCGTCCGGTCGCAAATGAAAAATGGGCTAACCTGCAGGCTCTGTATAATACCACCTTCTGGTCAATTATTGCTGGAGAAATGCCTGTTGATGCCTTTGATGATTTTGTTCAGGAATGGTATGCACAAGGTGGCAGGGAAGTAGAGATGGAAGCAAATGAATACTGGGCAAGACAACAGATTCAGTTTGAAAGCTTCATGAAGGCGTTTCAATAGAAGATGAAATAAATACGGTATTCCCACAGCAAGCCCGATAAGCCGGGCCTGCTGAGGGGAAAATTGTGATGAAAACAATAAATTTTGAGGGGAGAATAAGATGAAGGTTCTAGACACAACGCAATTTAAGGTGATTGATGTTTCTCAAAAAATAACTCCGGTGAAGGGTGAAATCGCTCCGGATGATTATGTGCGGCTTGTTTTGGAAGAAGCATTGGTTTGGCCACTGAGGACTTATGGCTCCTATGTTGATGATACGGTTTATCAGGTAGTGAAGATGAAGACCCATGTAAAGACTCACATAGAATCTCCCTTTCATCTGGATGGAAAGGGCAAACCGCTTAGCGCATTCAGCCCTGAAACCTTTTTTGGCCGGGCGGTATTTTTCTATTTTGATGTGGAGCCTGATACCGTTATTACACGCGAGATGATTGAGAAAGCTGATAACGGGAGATTAAAGGGAAACGATATCGCTGTTGTACGAACAAGCTGGACAAATTACAGTAAAGGCAATAAACCCGAAATAAAAAGGGACGGTGCTGAATATTTTCTTTCTAAAGGAATAAAGATGTTTGGCCAGGATGAATCCCTTTCAATATTTGAAGGTGGCCCAGAATCAACCCACGACATACTTCTGAAAAATGACATACCGCTTCTGGAGATGCTTTGTAATCTTGATAAGCTTACACAGGATGTATCCTTTATTATTGCCATTCCAGGACTAATGAAGGTGGAAGGGATTGATTCTTCAACAGTTCAGGCAGTAGTCATTGAAGGTCTGGAAGTCATTTAAGACATTTGCAAACGATGGAGTGGACATGGACAAACTTTGTCCACTCTCTTTTTTTAATAAGGAGAAACATTTATGAAGCATATAACTCTGAATAACAACATAAAAATTCCGGCTATAGGCTACGGAGTATGGCAGATAGAGGAAAATATCGAACAATGCGTTCTCGCAGCTTTAGAATGTGGGTATAGGCATATCGATACTGCATCTGCATATGGAAATGAAGCAGGTGTGGGCAAAGCAATAAAAGAGTCAGGGATACCAAGAAAAGAGCTGTTCATCACGACGAAACTGTGGAATGATGACATGAGAGCAGACAGGACAAAGGAGGCTTTCGAAGAGAGCCTGGAGAGACTTGGGTTGGATTATGTTGATTTATATCTGACACATTGGCCTGTAAAGAATAAATACATAAAGAGCTATCTGGAAATGGAGAAGCTATATGAGAGAGGCCTGATAAAAGCGATAGGGGTTAGTAATTGCCTTCAGCACCATCTGGATGATCTCCTTGAAAAGTGTGGAATCGTTCCGGCTGTTAACCAGATTCAGATCCACCCTCGCTGGAACCAGGCTGCATTCATTCAATATTGCCTGAACAAAGGAATTGCTGTTGAAGCATACAGTCCTCTGGGAAATGGCAATTTGATTGGCGACACCGAGATAGAAGAAATTGCGCGTCTTTATAACAGAAGCACAGCACAAATCATTATCCGCTGGCATTTGCAGCGAGGAGTCATTGTATTGCCCAAATCAGCGACTTTGACAAGAATACGGGAAAATATCAATGTATTCAACTTCACCCTGAAAGAAGAACACATGGAGCGGATTAACCAAATGAATGATGATACCTGCTATGGCGGACATCCTGATACCTTTACATTTTAAAGTCGGGACTGCATAGAACGTAGGAAAATTCGTATTTCAAAGCTTTGGTTTTATTTCAGAAGGAAAAGAAGGGGTTCAAATGAAAAGCTTTCGTTATTTGAATACAACTGATATTCGGTTTGGCTGTGGAATCAGAAGAGAGATAGGTGCTATTGTCCGCGGCAGATATACACGAGCTTTGCTTGTGTGCGCTAAAGGTCCTTTCCGTGAAAACGGTTTGTTTGATGAAATAGCTGGCCTAATAAAAAATGAAGGTATTGATGTGGTTCAAATACCGGATATCGATCAAAATCCGAAACTATCCAGCGTCCGGAGCGGTGTCACTGCCTGCATCAATAACAGGGTTGATTGTGTTATTGCCCTGGGGGGTGGGTCCGCCATGGATTGTGCAAAGCTGATAGCTGCATCGGCGGCAACTGGAATTGATCCATATCGGTATGTTTTCGGCGATCGCCCGAGTGTGAGTGATTCTCTGGATACCATCATGCTCCCGACAATCGCTGCCACAGGGACAGAAACAAACAATACCTGCGTTATTGTAAATGATGAAACACGTGAAAAATATTGGTGCAACTGTTTCTTCCCGAAATATACGCTTATCGATCCCGAGATCATTTCGACAGTGCCATATAAACTAGCTGTTTGGGGTGCTATGGATATCCTGAGCCATACCTTTGAATATTATTTTAACGGTTTTTATGGAGCTGAGCTCCAAACTTGTTTATCAGAAGCAATTCTAATAGCAACGATGAGTGCTCTAAATAAGCTGTCAAGAAGTCACGGAGATGTCGAAGCCTGTGGTGAGCTGGCTTGGTGTGCAGTAATGGCATGGGGAGGAATTGCGAAAATTGGCAGAGGAGAACCGGATATGACCTGTCATAGTATTGAGGAAAGCTTCAGCGGATATTTCGGAACTCATCATGGAGGTTGCCTTGGTGTCCTTACGCCAAGATGGATGGAATATGTTCAAGCGGATGCACCTGAAATATTTGCTCGATTTGCAAGGAATGTAATGCAGGTTCAGGCTGAAAATGATGTGGATGCAGCCCGTCAGGGAATCATTGCATATAAGAACTGGCTCATTGATATCGGAGCACCAAATACATATGCGGATTTGGCAAATTTGGACTTCACAGAACACGAGCTTATTCATGTGGCACAAACGGCTTACAAGATCTATAAAGGCAACATTGGAAGGCTAAAAAGGTTCACGTTTGAACAAGTAAAACAATTACTGTTATCGGGCAAAGATCCTTATATGCGAGATCCAATATGACGAGGCTAAAGCTTGGGATCAGCGGAATGGTTATTAACAAATAATGGTCAACCAAGCTATAACGCGTATAAAACCCGGGCTATCGGCAATCTTAAACCAAACTTGCATTTAGACAGGGAGTAGGGCAAAATATAAATTGGTATTATCCGGAGCGTGTGGAAAACTAAATATTTTTAATCGTATAATTTTTTATCGATACTGCGAGTATAACCAAGGAGGACTAAAAATGAACAAGTGGCAGAGGTCGCGTTATCTACCCAATTTACCTTTAGGCGAGAATGGAGAGAGGGTCACTGCATCCGAAGCACATCGAAAGCTATCAAAAGATGCTGCCAAAGAAGGCATGGTTCTTCTGAAAAATAACCAAAACGTTCTTCCACTAAGTAAAGGTTCGAAAGTAGCTTTGTTTGGGAAGGGATGCTTTGATTATGTAAAAGGTGGAGGAGGCAGCGGCGATGTAACCGTTGAATATGTTATCGATCTATATAACGGACTAAAAGCCTTAAAAGAGCGGGTTCGTATTTTCGAGGAACTGTCGGATTTCTACCGCCAAAATGTTAAAAGTCAGTATGCCGGTGGTGCTGTACCCGGGATGACGGTTGAGCCGGCCGTGCCGGAAGATTTGCTGCTGAAGGCCCGTGCATTTACCGATACGGCAATAATCAGTATTTCCCGTTTTTCTGGTGAAGGTTGGGACCGAAAAAGTGATCAGTCTGTGAAGGACATCGCAGACAATGATCTGCTAAAGAAATCGGAGGAACTCTTTGAAAGAGGAGATTTCTATCTGACAAATGCCGAAGAAGCGATGGTGAATATCGTTACATCACATTTTCCAAAGGTTATTGTCGTAATGAATGTCGGTGGGATGGTGGCTACCGACTGGTTCGCAAAAGACGATTCGATCCAATCCGTCCTGATGGCGTGGCAGGGTGGCATGGAGGGAGGATTGGCAGCAGCGGAGCTTCTCTGCGGCATAGGTAATCCTTCTGGCAAATTGTCAGATACCTATGCAAGCAGATTGGAAGACTACCCCTCCACGTATAATTTTCACGAGTCTGAAGATTATGTGGATTATACCGATGATATCTATGTTGGTTACCGCTATTTTGAGACAATTCCAGGAGCTTACGATAAGGTGAATTATCCTTTTGGCTTCGGCCTGTCCTACACAAGCTTTCAGTGGTCGGTGGTTTCTGCGGAAGAAGACAATGGCATCATCCGGTTCCAGGTGAACGTAACGAATACAGGCTGCTATGCAGGTAAAGAAGTTATTCAGAACTATGCCGGAGCACCTCAGGGGCTCTTGGGAAAACCGTCAAAAAGTTTGGTAGCTTTCCAAAAAACACGCCTTTTGAAACCCGGAGAGAGTCAACTGCTGAGCCTGGAATTTTCAACAGGGTCTATGGCATCCTATGATGACTTGGGGAAGGTGCAAAAATCCGCATACATCCTCGAAATGGGGGATTATGTTTTTTATGTAGGAAACTCTGTACGCAATTGCAAAAAGGCTGAATTTGTTTATCGCCTGGCTCACAATAGGATTGTTGAACAACTCTCTGAAAAGATTGCACCTGCGTCATTGAAAAAAAGGTTGTTGGCCGATGGTAGTTTTGAACAGCTTCCTCAAAAGGAGTCCAATGATCCGGATGCCAACGGGCTTGAAAAAATGGCCCGTGAAATGACAGAAGGGCGCGTGCCAGCGGTTCGTGCACGCGAAAGCCATAGCAGAAAAGATCCGTTAAAACCCGGGATCCGATCTTTTTACGAAGTAGCAACAGGAGCGTTGACTATAGATGAATTTTTAGAGCAAATGACCGATGAGGAGGTTGCGTATTTGCTGGGTGGTCAACAAAACACCGGAGTCGCAAATACTTATGGTTATGGGAATATGCCGGAATATGGTGTGCCCAACATCATGACAGCTGATGGGCCCGCAGGGCTTAGGATATTGCCCGAATGTGGCGTTTGTACCACAGCATGGCCCTGTTCAACACTGCTCGCTTGCACATGGGATGAAGAAATCGTCTACGCAGTCGGTGAAGCAGGCGCGAAAGAAGTAAAGGAGAACAACATAGCAGTTTGGTTGACACCAGCAATTAACATCCACAGAAGCCCCTTGTGCGGCCGTAACTTTGAATACTACTCCGAGGACCCGTACCTTACGGGAAAACTGGCTTCAGCGATGGTTAGAGGAATACAATCTCAGCATATTGCAGCGACTGTAAAACATTTTGCACTGAACAATAAGGAAACGAACAGAAAAAACAGTGATTCCAGGGTATCGGAGAGGGCAGCCCGGGAGATATATCTGAAACCTTTCGAGATCACGGTAAAAGAAGCAGATCCATGGAGCATTATGACAGCCTATAACCTCATTAACGGGCATCGTGCATCGGAAAGCACCGAGTTATTGGATGGAATACTAAGAGGTGAATGGGGATGGCAAGGCATGGTAACAACCGACTGGTGGACCTATGCAGAACATTATAAAGAGGCCAAAGCCGGTAATGATATCAAAATGGGTTGTGGCTACCCGGAGAGGCTTATGCGGGCCAAAGAATTGGGTCTTATATCACGGGAGGAGATGGAAGCCTGTGCCAGGAGAATCCTCGCTCTGATCTTGAAAGTTGATTGAATGCCAACTTCTGAACGATTGGATTTGTTCTGGCTTTGCAGGATGAATTATTATCAATGTATACAATCAAATGTTGATTTTTAAGGTATCTTATATACAATGAAAATAAAGGCAAGCTATATGTAGAGAAAAGGCTTGCACTCTACGAAGCTGCCAAAGAACAGGCATCAATGAAGGAGCGTTATTCATGAGTATCATTACGATTATCGGTGCAGGTATGATGGGATCTGCTATGAGTTACCCGGCCAGAGAAAACGGACATGAGGTGCGGTTAGTTGGCACCCCGCTGGATCGGGAGATTATAGAACATGCAATTGCCACAGGCAACCATTTAACGCTTAAACGCAAACTCCCGGAAGGCATCCGATACTACCAGTTCGAGCAGTTTCAGACTGCACTTCAGGGTGCCGACCTCTTAATCGGCGGCGTAAGCAGTTTTGGAGTAGACTGGTTTATATCAGAAGTCCTGCCCATAATTCCTGAAACACTTCCCGTGCTTTCGATTACCAAAGGGATGCTGGATACCGATGATGGACAGTTGATCCCGTATCCGCACCTATATGCACAAAAGATGCAAGGCAAACTATCCTTAAATGCTGTGGGTGGCCCATGCACAAGCTATGAGCTGGCAGACCGCCATCAGACCGGGGTATGTTTCTGTGGTGATGATATTGAGATCCTAAGAAAACTAAAAGCCATGCTGGAGACTTCATATTATCATATCAGCCTGACAACCGATGTAATCGGTCTGGAATGTGCAGTTGCAATGAAAAATGCATATGCGCTGGGTGTTTCTCTGTCCATTGGCCTGTCTGAGCGCATTGAAGGGATAGGCGGAGTTGAACACTATAACACACAGGCTGCTCTATTTGGTCAGAGCGTATGCGAGATGCGAAAACTGCTGAAGTTAACCGGCGGACATGATGACAATATAATCTTTGGTGCTGGTGATTTATATGTTACCGTATTTGGAGGACGCACCAGAAAAATTGGTACCCTTTTGGGAAGAGGAATGACCTTTAAGGAGGCCATGGATGAGTTAAGTGGTATCACACTGGAATCCATCGTGATTGCCACCCGCACCGCTCGTGCGGTTCGAGTCATGATCCAACGTGGAATAGCAGCTGCTTCCGATTTCCCTCTGCTGCTGCATATCGATGATATTATCAATAAAGGAGCCCCTGTTAATATTCCCTGGAATGATTTTGAAAGGGAATATGTTTACGATACAACGGTATAGGCGATCGATCTCCCTGCTGACCATATAACGTACAATGGAGGTACACTAATATGAAGATACTTGAGAAAATGAGTCTGCGTGGTAAAAAGATATTTGTAACAGGTGGTGCACGAGGTATCGGAAAATCCATCGCATCAGCAGTTGCAGAAGCAGGCGCAGATGTTGCAATTATTGATATTGATATTGAAGAAGCTTTAAAAACCGCGGATGAAATCTGCAAGGAAAACGATGTAAAAACCATGGCATTAAAGGCTGATGTAACAAATCCAGATGACGTAAACAATATGGTAGAGGCAATTTTAGCGAAGTTTGGGAGAATTGATGTAGCATTTTGTAATGCAGGAATCTGCATGAATATCCCTGCAGAAGAAATGACCTATGATCAATGGAAAAAAGTTATGGATGTCAACCTGAACGGAGTATTTTTAACAGCTCAAGCAGCGGGCAAGGTTATGATTAAACAAGGAGGCGGTTCCATTATCAATACTGCATCAATGTCGGCCCATATTGTTAATGTTCCTCAGCCCCAATGCTCATATAATGCTTCAAAAGCAGGGGTTGTACAGCTTACAAAATCTCTTGCAGTAGAGTGGGCATTAAAAAATGTTCGTGTTAACTCCATTAGCCCGGGATATATAGGGACAGAGCTTACTTTGAATTCTCCATCATTAAAGCCTTTAATCGAACAGTGGAATCAAATGGCACCATTAAAACGAATGGGTAGACCGGATGAGTTACAGGCAATTGCCGTATATCTTGCAGGAGATACAAGTGCTTTTACTACTGGGGCCGATTTTGTTATCGACGGCGCATTTACGTGCATATAGGCATTCCCATAACAGGTTTTAGTATAGCGTGACGCTTAAATCCAGGTAAAATCAATCTAAATGCGGGTCATTCATTTGACCCGCAAAAGTTCTTAACTGGTACTGATTATGCCAATAGTTCATCGGGGAGTGGTTTGTCGCAGATTACGGTGTCTACATCGTTAACATGGCAGACTGTAAACAAAAATGTTTTTCCAACTTTACTGCTGTCACATAAAAACACCTTCTTTTGTGCCTGCTTCAGCATTATTTGCCGAAGATGCGTCTCGCTCTCTGAGAAGTCAGTGATATACCCATCAGCAGATAGACCTTGGGATGAAAAAAACATAATATCTGCATTGACATTCTCTATTGTCTTTTGAGCAAGGCTTCCAATAAACGCCAATGAATTATCCAAAACTTTACCTCCCGTGCAGTAGGCGGTGATGTGTTTTTCACTAAGCGCTACGATAGCTTTGATACTATTTGTTATTACGGTTATGTTTTTATCGGGGTTCAAATAGCGAATCATCTGCAAAACCGTCGATGAGGCATCCATAAATACAGTGTCTCCATCCTTTATTATTTCGGCTGCTTGCCGGGCGATTATTCCTTTTTCTTTTCTCATTTCATCTTCTCGAATAAAGAGAGGGACCTCTTTGTTTTCATATTCCAGTAATGAAACCCCTCCATAGCATCTTTTGACCAGCCCCTGCTCTTCCAAAAACTTTAAATCGCGTCTGATCGTAACAACGCTTGCATATAGTTGCTTTGATATAAATTGGACCGTTGCGTGTTTCTTTTCCTTTAGCAGGCTTATTATTGCTTCATGTCTTTCTGTTTTGATCATTAATATTCACTCCTGATTGATCTGGAATCATGTAGCTTGAATACAGGTTTTTTGCTAATACGTTATATATTCATTTCGGTATTGTAATAAAATAATACACAAAGCAATCTTTCATGTAAAGAAGAGGATAGCTGTTGGAATGAACTGGGGCTGTGAATCGTAGCGATAGTTTGAGAAAATTGTCGAAAATGATCAAATTATTCTTGACACGTCCTATATTTTTGTGCTATATTTTAATTAATCGTTTACGTAAACGTTTAACAAGGATCTATACCGGTATCACAATTCAATTGGATCACAGGGGGGCTTGCCTTTCACTGGTGACAAACAGTGAAGGGCAAGAAAAACATTGAGACTTTCGACACTTCGAAATCAATGAAAAGGAGAGCAAATCTATGAAAAAAGTATTGAGGAATTCATTCCTGGCGATGATGATCATTATGGTACTGGCTACTTTGGGAACAGCATGTTCGAACCAAACGCCAGCTCCGAGTGAACCTTCACAAGGACCAACGGATACCCCAAGCTCAGGTGACAAACCGATTGAGCTCGTTGTTTTCAACAACAGTGGTGGATTTGGCGGAGCCGGATCTGAAGCTGGTAGTACACCAGACTCGATTAAACTCGTTCAAGACAAAATATTGGAAGCAACCAATGTTAAGGTGAATGCTATCGCTATCGTTGGCGGAGATGCACAGGCAGCAAAGCTAGCTACGATGCTCGCATCCAACGAGCCACTGGATATCTGGTGGGGGAACTGGTCTGACTATGCAAAAGACGGAATTATCCAGCCACTCAACGAGTACATTGAAAAATATGGACCAGCTGTTCATGACATTTGGGAAAAATGGGATGCATGGCCACGCTGTACCGATGTTAACGGAACGATTTGGGCTGTTCCACGCTATACCCAGTTCTGTTCATACTTCTCATTTGTCCGTACAGATTGGCTCGAAAAGCTCAACATGGAGATGCCGACTACGCTGGACGAATATGAAGCCTACCTCTACGCTGTAAAAGACGCAGACTTCTATGGCAACGGCGAAACAATTCCTCTGATTGGCCGCGGCGGCGCAGTGAAGAACTCGTTTGAATGGGCTATGCTTGGCGGATTCACCGATGCTGGTGCCAGCGCATGGATTGATGAAAATGGCAACGTTATGCCCAAGGAACTTCAAAAAGGCTATAAAGATTTTATAGCAAAACTGCACAAGTGGTATAAAGACGGTATCATTCACAAGGAAAACTTCAGCTGGGATACGGCAAAAGTTCGTGAGTTGATCTCCAGTGGCCGCGTAGGTGGTTCCATGGCTTATTACGTTGACGTTTCACAGTTCAATCACGTCATGCAGAAGAACTTCCCGGAAGCCAACTTCGCTCATTATGAAAAAGGTCTTACTGGCCCGAACGGACAACTGATCCAGACACTGAACCCGGGAACATCCAAGCAAATGCTGTTCAGTTCAAAAATGAGTGAAGAGAAGATGGTTGCTGCGATGAAGCTTGTTAACTGGACCTTTGAAAGTTGGGAAAACTTCAAGTTGGTCTGTAACGGAGTCGAAGGAGTGCATTGGAATTACGACACAAGCGTTGTTGACCTGGCCTCCGCAAAGAAAGACCGTGTTGTTGCAGCGATACCCAACTCTGGATACTATGGAGATTTCAGCATTAGCATAGGCTTACCATATGAGAGCGTAGGCATAATTTACAACGAAGATGGCTCCCGCTACAAGCACAACCTGTATTTGGCTGAATACCTTGATGACTTTGAAATTTGTAAACAAACTCTTGATGCCAGAATTACCTGGAACCAAGAAGAATTGAACAACAACATTCCAGGCCGTACCGATATCGAAACCTATATCAATGAAGAGTTGATCAAATTCGTAAACGGAGATCGTGACCTGAGTACTTGGGACAGTTTCGTAGATGATATCAAGAAACTTGGTTTGGATGACTGGAGCAAAGAATACACCAGACAGTATAAGTTACTAACCGGACAATAAGAATTCATTAACCTGAAGGAATCCCTGGTCAATTTCCTAAAGGAATGAGACCCGGGATTCCTTTACTACAAGTATATCTTTAAGTAAGGTGTTGAGAGAATGAAAGATTCAGTACAAAGCTTATCAAAGGATAAGCGCGGATTTTGGTTTTATTTAAAGCGTGACCGGCTTCTGTACCTTTTGCTGCTTCCTGGTGTCCTTTATTTCATCATCTTTAAATACTTACCGATGGTGGGCATCGTTATCGCCTTTGAGAATTTTAAGCCGTATTGGGGGATAAAAGGCCTCTTCACTTCAGAATTTGTGGGCCTTCATTGGTTTAGGAGATTCTTCAATTCAGCTTATTCGGGTAGATTGATCTGGAACACCTTTTTTATTAGTTTTTTGAAATTAGTCTTTGGTTTTCCGGCCCCGATTATATTAGCGCTCCTACTCAATGAGATTCGCAACAGGCATTTTAAAAAAATCGT
>JAAYKJ010000235.1 GCA_012522505.1 Clostridiaceae bacterium | reverse complement strand
AAAAGTTATAGACAATAAAAAGGTTTTGTGTTAATATATCAAAGATACAGAAACGGAGTGAGCAAGGTTGTACGGTTTTGATAAAGCCAGAGAAGGGAAATTGAAAAAGAACAGAATTTATATTCTCTGTCGTCGTATTTCCTTTTTTCAAGTACACCACAATCGAATAAATTATTCTTTTAGCAAATAGTAAGGTTTTGGCCTTACTATTTTTATTATTATCTGGCTGCTTTCCGGTTGATTCTTCAGGATTACGGAAGCACAGCGGTATTCGATAAAAGGTCTGCCTGTCTGCCAGAGATAAAGGAGGCGCAGCAAAAAATGAGGCTCAAAAATAAGGATATCCTTGGTATAGCGGAACTGACACCCGAAGAGATTACTTCCATACTGGACAGGGCGAAGGAAATGAAGAAAATCGTCCTTGGGAACAGTAAAAAGGTTCACTATCTGAAAGGAAAAACCGTATTGACGCTGTTCTATGAAAACAGCACAAGAACCCGGGTTTCTTTTGAACTTGCTGGGAAATATATGAGTGCCAACACGGTAAATATATCGGCATCATCAAGCAGTGTGGCCAAGGGTGAAACACTTATAGATACAGGAAAAACGCTGGATGCTATGGGCGCAGATGTGGTTGTTATCCGACATGGCATGTCCGGTGCTCCGCATATCTTGGCACGAAATATCAGAGCATCGGTCATAAACGCCGGGGATGGGATGCATGAACACCCCACTCAGGCTCTTTTGGATATGTATACGATTCGAGAGCGTTTTGGAACCCTGGCAGGCCTTAAAGTGGCGATTATCGGAGATATCTATCACAGCCGTGTTGCGCGGAGTAATATTGCAGGTCTTGTAAAGATGGGATCATCCCCTGTTGTATTCGGGCCCACAACATTGATTCCACCAGAGGTTGAAAAAATGGGTGCAGCGGTGGCTCCAACAATTCAAGCTGCAGTTAAGAACGCAGATGTTATCATGGGGTTAAGGATGCAACTGGAAAGGCAGAAAAAAGCATATTATCCTTCTCTTTCAGAATACACGCAGTTTTTTGGGTTAGTCCCATCGGTTATGGCACTGGCCAAACCAAATGCGATATGGATGCATCCCGGCCCGGTTAACCGTGGTGTAGAAATGGCATCCACGGTGATCGATGGAGACAGATCGGTTATCAATGAACAGGTAACAAACGGTGTGGCCATACGAATGGCTTTGCTGTATATGCTAACGGGGAGGGAATAGTTTGAAGATTCTGATTAAAAATGGTACTGTGGTCACCGATCAACAGGAAAACAGGCTGAACCTGATGATTGAAAACGGAATAATCACTCGGATGGAAGCAGGTTTTAACGCGCAAGCCGATGAAATATTTGATGCTGCAGGCTGCTATGTGCTTCCGGGGCTTGTTGACGCACATTGTCATTTGCGGGATCCGGGGGATGAATACAAGGAAGACATTGTTACGGGAACCAGAAGTGCCGCGATGGGCGGGTTTACCTCAATCGCCTGCATGGCTAACACTAACCCTGTGGCAGACAATAAAGCTGTAATTCGATATATCATTGATAAAGCGCAGCATGAGGGCTTTGTGCATGTCTTTCCCATTGGTGCGATGACGAAAGGGCTTCTGGGGGAAGAATTGGCGGCCATTGGCGAGATGAAGGAAGCCGGTATCGCCGGTATTTCCGATGATGGGCGGTCGGTGGAAAACTCCCAGGTGATGCATCGGGTGATGACATATGCTCATATGTTCGATGTTCCGGTCATATGCCATTCAGAGGATTTAAGGCTGTCGGAAGGCGGAGTAATGAACGAAGGAGAATTATCCACCCGGATGGGACTAAGGGGCATTTCCAAGGCCAGTGAAGAGATTATGATTGCCCGGGACATCATCCTTTCTGAACGTACGAAGGTCCCGGTACACCTGTGTCATGTCAGCACCGCATTAGGAGTTGACCTAATCCGGAAGGCAAAGGAAAGGGGCGTTCCGGTCACAGCGGAAACCTGTCCACATTATTTCACACTAACCGAAAAAGCCTGCGAGGGATACAACACACTGGCTAAAATGAATCCGCCCCTGAGGAATGAAGAAGATATCGAAGCAATAATCAGCGGTCTGTGTGACGGAACGGTTGACATCATTGCAACGGATCATGCTCCGCATCATTCTGATGAAAAAAATGTGGAGTTTGACAAGGCAGCCTTTGGGATTATAGGCTTCGAAACTGCTCTGTCGCTTAGCTATACGGCTCTTGTAAAGGCTGGATACCTTACAATGTCCCAACTTGTAGAAAAAATGAGCAAAAAGCCTGCTGAAATTCTGAGGCTGGATAAAGGAGAATTACTTCCAGGGAAAATGGCTGATGTTGTCATCTTTAACCCTGATGAGAACTATACCATCGATGTGGAAAAAATGGTTTCAAAAAGCAAAAA
This sequence comes from Clostridiaceae bacterium, assembly GCA_012522505.1. Classification (GTDB taxonomy): domain Bacteria; phylum Bacillota; class Clostridia; order DSM-8532; family DSM-8532; genus JAAYJG01. The sequence goes on along the minus strand of JAAYKJ010000235.1, from coordinate 6,101 downwards.
CTCTCCATATCATGGTTGGTCAGTTTCCGGGAGAGTTATTGCAACCATTGTAAACGGGAAGATTGTTGTAAAGGATGGAAAACCCACAGCCTAGCATGCATTTCAATGCTTCAGGCAATGGGTATTCATGACGATGGGAGGGGAAAATTATGTTTATCGATAAACTGATGCTGAAAGTAAAAGAACTTCAAAACCCCACTATAATGGGTTTGGACCCCAAACTGGAATATATTCCTGAATCTATTCGGCATAAGAACAGGGAATTGTATGGGAACACGTTGCGAGCTGCCTCAGCAGGTATTCTGGAGTTTAACAAAAAGCTAATCGATGCAGTGTCTGGGATTGTTCCAGCGATAAAGCCCCAGCTGGCATACTATGAAATGTACGGAATAGAAGGGCTGAAGACCTTTATTGAAACCGTTCGGTATGGAAGGGAAAAGGGATTACTGGTGGTTGCTGATGCGAAAAGAAATGATATCGGTTCCACTTCCCAGGCTTACTCATCAGCCTTCCTGGGAGAGACGGTTTTGGAAGGTCAAAAAAGAGAGCCGGTTTTCAATGCGGATGCGGTTACTCTGAATGCATACCTGGGTATTGACGGAATAGCCCCGATGCTGGAAGACTGTAAAACATATGGCAAGGGAGTATTTATTCTGGTTAAAACCTCCAACCCTTCCTCCGTGCAGCTACAGGATATGGTGGTGAAAGACGGACGAAAGGTTTATGAAGTGATGGCAGATCTGGTGGCGGAATGGGTCCGGGAGCTCATTGGTGAATGCGGATATTCTTCCATTGGGGCAGTAGTTGGCGCCACATGGCCTGAACAGTTGAAACAACTGCGTACAAGGATGCCACACACCTGTTTCCTTGTTCCGGGCTATGGCACACAGGGTGGTGGTGCAGAGGATGTGGCGGCAGCTTTTGACACTGACGGCCTAGGTGCCGTTGTTAATGCGTCTAGAAGCCTGATGTGTGCATACAAACTGGAAAGATGGAAGGAAAGCTTTACATCAGAGGATTTTGATATGGCTTGCCGCGAGGAAGCCATCCATATGAAGAATGAACTTACACGCGTATTATAGATAGGAAGATGCACCACAAGGTTCGACCCTTAAAACGAGGCGCTTTCAACGACCGCACTTTGGCGCACAATTCGCTCAAGCGCTCAGAATTCAAAAAAATGGAGGTTCATCTATGCCCCTAAGGAAAGATATTCAAAAGGTACTGGTTATAGGCTCAGGTCCGATCATCATCGGGCAGGCAGCAGAGTTTGACTATGCGGGGACCCAGGCCTGTCACGCGCTGAAGGAAGAGGGAATACAGGTGGTGTTGGTGAACAGTAACCCGGCCACCATCATGACCGATACCCATATCGCCGATACGGTTTATATTGAGGCGTTGAATACGGATATCATAAAAAAAGTAATTCTGGAAGAAAAGCCTGATAGCGTTCTGCCCACTCTTGGCGGACAGACCGGTTTGAATTTGGCGATGGAGCTTGCAGAGGATGGTTTTCTGGAAAAAGCGGGTGTGAAATTACTGGGAACCGATACCAAGGCGATTAAAATGGCAGAAGACCGGCAGTCTTTTAAAGATACCATGCAGAAAATCGGAGAGCCCTGTATTCCAAGTAAGGTTGTTGATTCATTGCAGGCTGCACTGGATTTCGCGGAAGAGATCGGTTATCCGGTTGTCGTCCGGCCTGCCTACACCCTTGGAGGTACCGGCGGAGGAATCGCACACGACAAAAATCAGCTTCATGAAATAGGGGGGCATGGTTTACGCCTCAGCCGGGTGCATCAGGTTTTGATTGAGAGGTGTATCTCTGGTTGGAAGGAAATTGAGTTTGAAGTGATGCGGGATGGCAAGGGGCATGTTGTCACCATCTGCAGCATGGAAAACGTAGACCCGGTAGGGGTGCATACGGGTGACAGTATTGTTGTTGCTCCAGCCCAGACATTAAGCGACAGGGAATACCAGATGCTGCGCACGGCAGCTATCAATATCATTACCGAACTGGGTATTGAAGGAGGGTGCAATGTGCAATTTGCACTGCAGCCCGACAGTTTTGAATATGCTGTTATCGAGGTGAATCCCCGTGTCAGCCGTTCTTCAGCATTGGCTTCAAAGGCAACCGGTTATCCTATAGCCCGCATCGCCACAAAAATAGCCGTCGGATATACGCTCGATGAGATCAGAAATGCTGCTACAGGAAAAACCTTTGCCTATTATGAACCAGCGATGGATTATATCGTCGTAAAAATACCGAAATGGCCCTTTGATAAATTTGTCCATGCCAAAAGGAACTTGGGAACACAGATGAAGGCAACCGGAGAGGTCATGGCCATCAATAGTTCCTTTGAAGGTGCTTTTATGAAAGCACTGCGCTCTCTGGAGCTTAATATATATACGCTGAAGCAGCCCCAGTATGAAGATTGGGACGACGAGGCCGTCGCCCAAAAGTTACATGATGTTGACGATGAACGAATACTCATCTTGGCTGAAGCCCTGCGGCGTGGATTCAGTATTCAGTGGATTTATGATATCACACGGATCGATCATTTTTTCCTGAAGAAGATTAAGAACTTGGTAGACATGGAAGAGATGCTGATGCAACAAACGATGAATACACTCACAGAGGAGATCCTTTTAAAGGCCAAGATAATGGGTTTCACCGACAGTGTCATTGCAGCTTTCACAGGCTGCAAGAAGCATGAAATCACCAGAAAACGCAGGGAGTGGAACATCACAGCGGTTTACAAGACCGTGGATACCTGTGCCACGGAAATCGAGACAGCAACCCCATATTATTACTCGACATATGATGAACATAACGAAGTCAAACCAAGCTCCCGGAAAAAGGTTTTGGTTCTGGGCTCAGGGCCAATCCGTATTGGTCAGGGAATAGAATTTGACTATTGCTCGGTTCATTCTGTATGGGGGCTGAAGGAGGAAGGTTACGAGACCATCATCGCAAATAACAACCCGGAAACAGTCAGCACCGATTTTGACACGGCGGACCGGCTTTATTTTGAGCCATTAACACCGGAAGATGTGGAAAATATTATTGAAACTGAGAAACCAGAAGGCGCCATTGTACAGTTTGGTGGTCAGACTGCAATTAAGCTGACTCGGGCACTGAATGAACTCGGTGTCAGAATTTTCGGTACCGATGCAAAGGATGTTGACGCAGCAGAAGACAGGGAAAAGTTTGATGCTATTCTCGAAGAACTTGGCATCCCGCGCCCTCAGGGAAAAACAGTATTCACAACCGAACAGGCCCTGGAAGCCGCAAACATGCTTGGATACCCTGTGTTGGTCAGACCATCATATGTGCTTGGTGGAAAAGGAATGGAGATCGCATTCAGCGATGATGATGTCTGTGAGTTTATGGAAATTATTAATCGGGAAGAGCAGGAGCATCCCATCCTGGTGGATAAATATCTGATGGGCAAGGAATTAGAGGTGGATGCTATCTGCGACGGTACCGAAATCTTGATTCCCGGGATCATGGAGCACTTGGAAAGGGCTGGTGTTCATTCGGGAGACAGCATATCCATGTATCCCACCCAGAGCATCGGCAAAAAGGCCAGGGATACAATTGTGAGTTACACCGAAAAACTGGCCAAAGCGCTGCGAGTGATTGGGATGGTGAATATCCAGTATGTTCTGTATAATGATGAAGTTTATGTTATAGAGGTAAACCCCCGTTCCAGCCGGACGGTACCCTATATCAGTAAGGTGACGGGCATACCAATGGTTCAGGTGGCAACCCGGATCATGGTGGGAAGAAAACTCAGTGATTTTCCATATGGAACCGGACTTTTCAAGGAATCGGAATATGTGGCAGTTAAGGTTCCGGTTTTCTCCTTCGAGAAGTTGCATGACGTGGATACAAGCCTGGGGCCTGAAATGAAATCAACCGGAGAGGTTCTTGGTGTTGCGAAAACCTTCCATGAGGCGTTATATAAAGGTATCATTGCTGCCGGTATTCAAATCCCCGAACCGGGAAGTGGTATCCTGTTCACTGTCAGAAACACCGATAAGCCCGAGCTGATCTCCCTTGCTGAAGGCTTTGAAAAACTGGGATACACACTGTATGCTACCGGGAAAACCGCACTATACCTGAATATGCACGGTATTGCTACGAATGCCGTAAGAAAAGTCAGCGATGGATCCCCGAATATTCTGGATTTAATGGATTCAGGAAAAATAAAGCTCATTGTTAATACCCCCACCCGAGGTCGGGCTCCCCAGCGTGATGGGTTCAGAATCCGCAGAAAAGCGGTAGAAAGCTCTATTCCATGTCTCACCTCGATGGATACGGCCCATGGCTTGCTGAAATGTATGCAACTGGGCAAAAAACCGGATGAGATGGAAATTTATAACCTGAACGTTTTTGACACATGACCTTATTTCAAGCACTATCGGATCTATGAAAAGGCGTGACGTACTCCCATCACCAACTCAGCATTTGCACGTTCCTCCTATACTCCATCACGTTGCCTGGAGGGAGGTGCATTGAAATATCATGGTTTTCAGCCGAATACAACAAAACCCACTCCCTTTCGAAGTGGGTTTCATTGTATCATTTCGTGTTCATGATGTGGTGCGGACAAAGCGGCACCAGTGGTATCCAAACTTAAAAGAATGCATTCCATCTAATTTGCATGAGTTACATCCTCATATTTTCGGGCTTCCTATGTGAATGGTAGTCTAATTCTGTTCTTTTCCATCAAGATGCCTTTTTAGATATTCTTTAAACTTTTCAAAAGCTTTTTCCATGTTGTATTTATAATCTGTTTCATAAGCATCTTCGATAGCAGCCTCAAGTTTTTCATTAATATTTAATTAGCTAAACTAAAACCAAGTATCCCATATTGCATATCTTCACTACTAACAGCGATAATTTTTAGTACTTCTAAAACTTCTTTTTCTGTCCTACTTGTCAGTTTGTGAAAGTTATCAGATGCTTTTCGGGTTGAATCGTAACACTTTAGTAATAACTTATCTGGATCATTTACATCTATAGTGTCAGTCTACTTTTCTTTCGCAAAGAACAATTGTTCGCTATGAAAGAAAAAATATCCCCCGGTAAAAGAATTTACCTGGGGGATCTATCCTTTTTATCTACTAATGTGTTTGCATAATGCTATTGCAGATTGCATTATGTGATCTCAAGATAATGCTTGGATTACTCTCCGAATAAAAGATATGTTTCGGGTATCATTTTTTGAAAGATCAAGTATAAAACTCTCATCTTCTCTATGATAAACCAAATCGTCGATATAATCGTAATATACTTCTATTTCATTTTGTCCTACTGGTTTAACATAAATATATGCCCGTATATCTCCAGTATAAAAAACCAATTTTGTTTTGTTTTCTTTATTGAATTTCAGCCAATATCTGTTATTACGATTATCATTATATAATTTTAATGAGCCGTCAATTCTTTCATCTATTACCTCTGTATAAGAAATACCTGCTGGCACCTTTTCTGTTATTGTATATTTGATAATATCAATAGCAATGAAGAAAATTAATATACTCAGTAAAATAGAAGACAAAAGAATTTTAAGTTTTTTCATTTTATTCAAACTCTCCATTATTAAAGTAATCTATTCCTCTTTGAATTGCAATTTGATCGTTTGGATCATCAAAATAAGTAGAATACCATTCAATTCTGTATTCTCCACCAACTATTTGAACTAAACCGGCAGCAGCCTTTAATACTAGAGGAGAAAAGAGAGTACTGTCAACAAATCCATAATGAATATTACCGATATCCTCCCCGCTTAGATAGTATGTATCTCCGTCAATTTCTGTATCATAATATTGATTCCAACCTAAATCTTGTTTTAGATCCCAATCGCCTCCGATCTTTACTTTATCAGCAAAAACCGTAGCAGTTAATAAGTATGCAATTGAAGCGGCAATTATTGCATTACCAGTGGCCATGTATTGGGTTTGATATATTGCTGCATAATATACATTAACAAATATACTATAATTTGCATTGTAGCAGGCAATATTTATGTTGTCAATATGCAATATGGGTTTTTACCTTTTAATAGTTTTTTGATGTTTAAATGTTTTTT
>JAAYKJ010000003.1 GCA_012522505.1 Clostridiaceae bacterium | reverse complement strand
GCCTATCAGCAGTGCTGCCATCTGTGCCGCGCTGGGGCTGACAGGGTTGGCTGGAGGGGCTGCACTGGCAGGATGCTGTGCCAATATGGTTGGTTTTGCAGTAATGTCATTCCGTGAAAACCGCTGGGGAGGCCTTGTTTCTCAAGGATTAGGGACATCCATGCTACAGATGGGCAATATCGTGAAAAATCCTAAAATATGGATACCTGCGATTGTTACCAGTGCAATCACTGGACCCATTGCTACCTGTATTTTCAGGCTGGAGATGAACGGACCTGCTGTCGCATCCGGAATGGGAACCTGCGGCCTTGTCGGGCCCATAGGTGTATATACCGGATGGCTTAGTGATATGGCATCAGGGTTGAAAGCCGGGATAACAGCGATGGATTGGACCGCATTGATTTTAATCTCATTTGTTTTGCCAGCAGTGATCTGTTGGTTGCTGGCCATGAGTTTACGAAGACTTGGATGGATCAGGGAAGGAGATTTGAAGCTGAGCTAAAACGGTATTGTCCTTTTTCATGTACATATTGTTGCAGGCGGCTCTTCTGCACGTTCACTTTCTTGTCTTTTTTGAAGCAAACCCGAAAAACAGTCCACACAAGCCTCCTGCAATATGGGTCAGCTGTGAAATGTTATCAGTTAACGCTATACCGGATATAATTTCCCTCCCGATGTAAATTGTTGCGACCAACAACAAGGTTAAGGGGATACTTCCTTCCCGTATATTGGTAAAAGAACTCAAGATAATTAGCATATATACAATACCGCTTGCCCCCAACAAGGCCGTGTTGAACAGAAGGATATTCAAAACACCGGTGATAAAGGCCGTAATGGCAAACATAGTGACCATGCTCCTCGAACCATATTTCATCTCCAGCATAGGACCGACCAGAAGAATAACCAAAAAATTATTGATAAAGTGTTCCCAGTCTGCATGCCCAAGTACATGCCCGAAGAGCCTTATATAGAAAAAGGGATCCAGAAGGCTTCCCCTGTAAACTGAAAATAACAGCCGGGTGGAGGCCATATCTGTTAAATCTCCGATAATCAGCACACCAGCTGAAAGAAAAGCAAAGGTTAGGATTACGGGAGAATTATAATGGATACGCTTTAGCAAAACGAACACCCCTATGTATATTTATTACAGATATTATAACAACAGAAGCGATTGCTTGCAATCGCAACCACCGTCACAATATTCTTCTGCGGAGCTTAAGGGTTCCTCTGTACTCCTTTATTTTTTCAGGACCAAAGCCGGTAATACGCCGATCTGATCATAATCTGCTTCTTTATGATATACATATCCATCCTCTCCAACTATCCTAACGGTTCTCCCTTGTGCATAAGGGGTTCTCAACCAATACTCAGCACCCTTATTCCTAAACAGACCGAAGGCTTCCCATTCCTTTACGCTTAACAGAAAAACCTTTTCATTCCTCAATATGCCATAGGCATCATTATAGTTTTGGGTTGCGTATCCGGGAACACTCACCCAGAAATGGGCCTGATGTCCGAACTCCCTTGAGTCTTTCACATCGGGCGGAATTAGGGTTTTCCTCGGTATAGTCAGAATCCTTTTTAGCTCATCTTCAGAAAATTCTTGCAGAAAGCCTCCGGCTGTTTCAGAGTTCAACCATTGCCTTATTTCTGAAAATTCCCACAGGTTACTGCTATCAGTAGAAAAAGAACGTTTAGCCACGATCTGTTTCGATACCAAAAACAAGTGTGTCTCGGTTTCATCAAGCACCTCCCAAACAAGTTCTTTACCGTTCATCCTGCCAAAAACAATGGAACGATCTTTCCTGAACCATTCTGGATTTGCACCAATGACAACCGTGAGAAGTAAAACCCCGGTTAAAATGAGCACTGGTTTTACTTTTAGCTGCTTTTGCTCCAGTAACAAAAAAATATCGGCAATCATAATCAGAAAGACAGTATCCAGCAACAGATTGAATAGAAACATATGCTTAGCCAGATCCGCTTCCCCATTCCCGATGACAGGAAATATCCACTGGATAAGGGTAAAAAGAATGAGTGTAACCTTTAGGCAGAGGAATTTGAATGAGCTCTGTCGAAACCTTGGTTTTTTCATCTTTTTAAACTGATAGAATATGAATATTCCATCAAGGAAAAGTATTCCGGTTACTACAGGAAAAGCAATGCCATTGAATTGCTTTCGAATTGTTTCCCAGGCAGAAAAGCGTCGGCAGAATTTGACGATCTCCGTGCTGTCTTCACTCAGATAATTGCCCAGGTAGGTAGGTCGGATCATCAGACTTGCTTCTGCGCTGGTTTTCAACTTTTCCACAAGCCTGCCTGGGTTTTTGATATAGAAAAGGCCTACTTGAAATGGGCCTGCTCGATCATAAACCTCTCTTTGAAAGGTTTCACTATAGATATCAAATCCCTTCAGATCGGAATAACCATTTGTATCTGCCAAAACGGCATATTTAGGGTCGATGTTCAGATGTAGTAAATCTTTTTCCGGGTCTTTCGAGTTTTTCAAGACTCCAAAAAAAATGGAGTGGTAGTTGTCAATTTTCTTCATCCATGAAGGAACTGCCTGATAATAGTAGTTTGACACGATAATAATGGCACAGATTCCGGTGATAACAATGGCGCACTTTGCAATACTTTGTGCACTTGGACGTATTGAGATAAATTCCAACAAGAAAATCAAAGAGAAAACAGCAATAAAAACACCCAAAGGAATGTTTGCGACTTTCGCCCCAATGAAAAGGACACTGCTCAGATAAAACGCGATGAGCATCAAACAGCTTTTTTCCTTCCTGTTCACCAAACGAAGTAAAATGACAAGCCATAGCAAAAACCCTGCCAGTGTAACCGCTTCACCGTAGAATGAGTGATAGTAGAGCAAATAGCCAAGATCATAATAGATAAGGATGAAAAAAAGGAGTAATACAGAACGACTACGCCAGGTCTTCACAGGCAAACTGTCCCATATTAAGCAAACGGATATGCTGTGCAGGGCCATGAATAAAACTCCGCACACCCTTATATCAAAATAGACCCTTCCAGAATCTGTACCTGCTACAAAGGCGTTAATCAGTTGAGCGACCTTAAGGGGGATGATCTGCGTGGATTTAAAACTCCCTGATAGAGACGGGCTCAATATGAAACGGACATGATCAACCCAACTGTCAAAGGTCCTGACGTAATTGTATCTAGATTGAAAGTAGAAATAACGCAGGCTTTTCTCCGCTTCCAATCCCATTGGCTGCGTAACACGCTGAAAGTCTGTGTTGTCTGCAAGACCAACCGGTACAGGCAGGTTCAGTAGCAATAGGCCAAATAACATAAGAAAGATAGAGAACAAAAAACATGAAAATTTCTTCAATTTGAACCTCGCTGTAAGTTATTTTGGTAAACTCAGGCGACGAATTTCATGTCCCCTGTGAAGCCATCCATGCCTTTAGATTGTAATGACTGAAAATCCTCCGGATTTCAAAGCTATTCATATTCTATTGAGATAACCCATGGATTATACGCTAAGGCAACCCACCAAAGTTTAAAGCATGGCAGAACTTAACTGCCAATGCTAAGGTTACTGTTCAGGGCATCAAAAAACCTGTCATCTCTTGTGTAATCATTTTATATCCTGTAAAATGAAAAT
>JAAYKJ010000234.1 GCA_012522505.1 Clostridiaceae bacterium | reverse complement strand
GGAAGAGATATCAACAAGAATAAATAAAATAGTTTATTGATATGATCGCTTGTAGAAAAAGCTTTACAGAAACTCTTTTATCATTAGCCAGAGAAGACCGTGACATTGTCGCTGTTACTACCGATGCGCGAGGTTCTGTAACCTTGGATGAGTTTGCTAAAGAACTTCCTGAACAGTTTGTTGAATGTGGAATTGCCGAACAGAATGCAGTGGGCATATCAGCCGGATTGGCGCACAGCGGGAAAAAAGTCTTTGTTTGCGGTCCTGCCTGTTTTTACGTAACACGCAGTTTGGAACAAATTAAAGTGGATGTTGCTTACAGTAAAAATAATGTTAAGATTTTTGGTGTAAGCGGAGGCGTAGCATATGGCGCTCTGGGGAGTACTCATCACAGCCTGCATGATATTGCTGTCTTAAGAACATTCCCGGGTATGACTATCATATTGCCTAGTGATGCCCGTCAGACAAAAAAGGTGGTTCAGATGTTAGTAGACTATCCCCATCCTGCTTATGTAAGAGTCGGCCGTGCTTCTGTCCCGGTGATTTATAACAACGACGATTTTGATTTTACTATAGGGAAAGCAAACGTACTTCTGGAAGGGAACGACATTACTTTAATAGGTACAGGAGAAACAGTCTACCATGCTTACGAAGCAGGTAAAATGCTACGAGATAAAGGTATAAAGGCCAGAGTACTTGATATGGCTTCAATCAAACCTTATGATAAAGATGCGATTGTGAAAGCAGCCAAGGAAACTGGCAGAATAATTACCGTTGAAGAACACAGTCAGTTTGGGGGATTGGGAAGTATTGTTACAGAAACTATATCTGAATCGCCTGTACCGGTTAAAATTATCGGGATTCCCGATGAACATGCAATCAATGGGAAATCTCCAGAAATATTTGCGTACTACGGATTGGATTACAATGGAATATTCAACTCAGCCATTGAGTTTTTGAAGAAAATGTCAGCCGGGAAATAAAGCATATGAAGAAAAACAAAATCATAGCAATAGATCAGAGTACTTCGGCAACAAAAGCTATGCTTTTTTCCGAAGACTTACAGCTTGTCTGCAAAAGTAATGTGCCTCATAAACAATACTATCCCAAAACAGGGTGGGTGGAACATGATCCATTGGAAATTTATGAAAACGTTTTAATAGCGATCCGTGACCTTTTTAAAGTAAATCCGATAACACAGGAAGATCAATATTCTTTGTGCATTACCAATCAACGTGAAACAGTAGTTGTTTGGAATAAGGTGACGGGTAGTCCTGTATGCAATGCTGTGGTATGGCAGGATCTCAGAGGAGATAGCATTTGCAAGGATTTGATAGAAAACGGTTTTTCAAAATTAGTAAAAGAAAGATCCGGATTGATCATTGACCCTTATTTTTCTGCAAGCGGTGTTAAATGGATTTTAGACAACTTAGAAGGAGTCCGTAAGGCTGCAGAAGATGGAGATTTGTTAATGGGAACTATTGATTCCTGGCTCATATGGAAGCTTACAGAGGGTAAGGTTCATGCTACAGATCATACCAATGCGTCCAGAACATTATTGTTCAATATTCATAAACTGGTATGGGATGAAGATCTTCTGGACTTGTTTACGATACCGGCGTCTATGTTGCCAAAGACTTTGCCGTGTGATTCTGTTTTTGGAGAGACAACAGTTAACAATATGTTTAGCGAACCCATATTGATAGCAGGTGTTATTGGTGATTCTCACGGAGCATTAACAGGACAGATGTGTTTTGAGGAAGGTCTGGGAAAAACAACTTATGGGACAGGATCTTCGGTCATGGTTAATATTGGTGAAAAAGTTGCACCGGCTCCAGAGGGATTGGTGACCTCTGTTGGTTTTTCTGCATTGGGCAAAGTTTTTTATGCTTTTGAAGGGAACATTCACAGTACCGGAGCTACAGTCAAATGGGTGAAAGAAAATCTGGGTCTTATTTCTTCAACAGATGAAATTGAGGCACTTGCATCTTCAGTCTCAGATAATCAGGGAGTATATTTTGTGCCGGCCTTTTCTGGCCTGGGAGCTCCCTGGTGGCAATCCAGTGTCAAAGCGGCTGTTTTTGGATTGAGTTTTGGTGTGGGAAAAGAACACATTCTAAGAGCTGTACTTGAATCTATCGCTTACCAGGTGAATGAT
>JAAYKJ010000233.1 GCA_012522505.1 Clostridiaceae bacterium | reverse complement strand
TTCTATCAAAAAGACTTTTATCAACCATCCACTCGTAATGAATTGAATCAGTTACCCAACTGTTTAATTTGCTCTTTTATCATTTCATATAAGCCATACCTTGTCAATAAATGAACATGAAAAGGCTGGCTTCCGGCCTTGGCTTCCGTCCGGAGTTCACGATGCCTTGTCAATAAATGAACGTGAAAAGGGGCAACCTCTCGGTTGCTCCTGAAACTATAGCCGAAACTGTGTGACCTAAAATATTAAGACTTTTCAAGCTTTTTAAAGTTGAACTAGCTCTTCTCTGCTTGAGGCAGGACACAGAACCGTCCCCGTCTTATCTGTCTTATATTGCTTTCCAACGCCAGTAGACCACTGCTGCTACCCATGAACGGGGTATGATTTTACCGAGAAAGGAAAGTGTTTGATTGAGTATGCCCGGAACATATAAACATTTTCCAGCCAATGCCCGCTTTATTGTATTGTGAGCAACGTCCTCCAAAGGATTTGTGGTTACATCTCCCCAAAAGCCTTGCGCTTTGATGCTGCACATAACCTCTTCTTTTGTTACCATGCCCCCGGGACATAACGTCAGTACATTAACGCCCTCACTTCTTAATTCTTGACGAAGTGAAGTTGCAAAATCCAATAAAAACCGTTTTGACGCAGCATACGTCGCTTTTATCGGCATTGGAAACATTGATGCCAAACTGGATACGAATACAACAGTAAACTGTCTGACGGGTCTACGACGCTTTATGATAGCATGAGTAATTCTCAGAGTTGCTGCATTGTTAAGCAAGACAATCTTTACAATGTTTTCCCTTTCACGCCCCATAAATTCACCCTCAAAATCCAAACCTGCAACGTTTAGAAGCATATCAAAACGAATTTCATGCTTATCAATAATATCAAGCATTTTGTCCACGCTTTCCGCGTTAGTAAGGTCACAGGCTTTTGTTGTAACAACAACACCAAATTGTCTTTCAAGGCCTCGCTTAATGCAGAGCAAGCCGTCCTCATTTATATCTGTTAAAAATAAATTGTACCCACGGCTTGCGCATTCATTTGCCAGAACACGTCCAAGACCGCCTGTTGCGCCAGTAATCATTACATTCATTTCATCTCCACCTTTCCAAAATATATACCACAAAGGCGTTCGCTCAGCTCGAACAGGCGGTTGGCATTCTTGCTTGTTACCTGTTTGCTGTAAATCTTCTCTTTGCAAAGATAATAGTATAGCCCATCCGGCGCGGTTTCTTGTTCACACAGATATCCATACGTTTTCGCGGGAATCGTGGGCGATACGCCGTGCCTCTTGCGAAGCATCCATATCAAATTGACAAGACCGCCTGTTTCCTTATTACCTATATCTGTGTTTACCAGACCCGGGTCAACTACATACGCACGGATTCCGGCTGATGCATAGCGGTCGTTCAAACCTTTTGCAAACAAAATATTGCATAGTTTTGACTGCTTATAGGCTGTGAGAGGATTATACCTGTGACTTAGCATTACGTCATCCCAATTCACCTTGATACCTTTATGAGATTCACTTCCTGTCATAATTATACGCCCGCGCGCTTTTTCCAGAGCCGGCAGAAGCTTATACGTCAGCAGAAAACCTGCCAGATGATTTAGTGCAAATTGTTGTTCATAGCCTTCTTCCGTAGTCATATACCAACTCCGTACACAACCCGCATTATTGATAAGGGCAAACAGTTTCCCGCTGCATTTTTGGTCCAGATATGAAGTGATTTCCTCTGCAACCCTGATAACTTCACGTTGTTGCATTAAGTCAGCAACAAAAAAGGAAATTTTGGCATTCGGGTTTTCGGATAGTATCATATCCTTAGCACGATTGCAATTAGCTTCATTGCGGGCAACCCCGAGAACATTAAATCCTTTTTGGGTTAAAACCCGTGCAGTTTCCAGTCCAATGCCCGAAGAGGCACCAGTAATCACTATCGTATACATCTTTTACCTCCTGAATCAATTGACAATCTCGTATCCGAACCAACCCCAAGCATGCCAAAATTCAAGCGATCCGGATAAAATCATTGATATTATCATTCCAAGAACAAGGCAAGTGGTAAACAGCACTATCGAAAACAACGCAACAGTACGAATGCGCCTATTAATTTTTGCTTGTATCTGCGGATATATGCCAAGGGACGGGAGTGCAACACGACCAGAAGCAACTGCTATTGTTTTCTGATGAAAGCGACTGTAAGAACGCATAAGCTGTCGAACGAATGCAGCAAAATAAATGCAGCCCGTGGCCGATAGTACAGAAAGTGCAGCCATCGATATTCCGAGCACCACTGCGGGCAAATAGGGCATGTGCGGAATTAGTGACCAGGGATTTATAACACCGACCAAACACACTGCAATCCCTGCGCTGCAAATAGAAAAGGCTGCCATGATTACTCCCCACGCAACAAGTAAAACAAGGAAAATACCTGCAAAAAAATCGATAATGCCTAGTCCTATAGCTGTAGTTACTTTCCTTCCCCTGCTTATTTTATACTCGCCAGTATCCTCAAATTGGGAAGCAAGTAAAACAGGATCACCCAGCTTTGCAGCAATCTCCTCTTCAGAAAAACCATCTGCCATTTTGAAAGCAAAGTGCTGTTCGTATTCACTTATAATGTCATCCGTATCATTAGTATTCTTCTTTTTTAGTTCATCAGCGAGTTTTGAAAGAAATTCATTTTTTTTCATTGTTATCATCCTCCAATAAAATTTCTACCCTTTTCGCAAAATTCAGATACTCTGCACGTTCTTTCTCGTATACCTCTCGTCCAAGACTTGTAAGTGAGTAGTACTTGCGTGGAGGTCCTCCACTGTCTTCCTGTAAATAAGTAGTTAACAGGCCTTCACTTTTTAGTTTTCTAAGTATTGGGTATACTGTGCCATCTGCTATGTTGATATGCATTGACAAGTATTCGGATAATTCATATCCATAGCAATCATGTTTTTTCAGCAGTGAAAGCACACATAGCTCCAGCACACCCTTTTTATACTGTATGTTCACACACTCACTCCCTCGCTTATAATCAGTAGGATATGTTGTCTACTATTATATTATATTCACTAGTAATATAATGTCAAGAGTATTTGGAAAATTTTTTCATCAGAACAAATGGAATAGATTGTATTGATTTGGAAGAGCTGAATAGCATCGTGAGTCTGGTATTTCTCACAGACAAGTTGAAGTTTTTAGAGGACGGAGCTAGTTGCAATTAAGGCCATGTCCTATCCGCCCCTCTTGCGATCACTCAAACATACTGATTTGCTCAATGTCATGCCTTTGTTCATAAGTGTGCAGATATTGAAAGATCGCACTATTGCTGCAGACAATCCCGTTGGCTCTGCATTCTTCATAAAATATCCGCATAAGCTTTTCGTTATGATCACTTTTAATTTCATAGCTGTATCCGTATTTTCCATGATACTTTTCCTTCAAACCTGGAAAATGCTGATCAAGTTTCTGGTAAAAGTATTCCCGATTACCTTCCCGAAGGGTCATTCCCATGCCAAAACAAATAATGCCGTACACTTTGGCTTCTATGCAGTAATTCAGAATTCCCCTCAGGTTTTCTTCGGTATCATTAATAAAGGGCAAGATCGGATCCAACCATACAACAGTCGGAATATGGTTTTCATGCATTATCTTCAGCACCTCAAAACGCCGTTTTGTTGTTGATACGGCAGGCTCCAGGATCCTACAAAGATCCGCGTCATATGTCGTTAAGGTAAGTTGCACGACACATTTTGCCTTTTCGTTGATGCTTTTGAGTAGATCCAGATCCCGCAAAATTCGATCCGACTTGGTCAGAATGCTTAAACCAAACCCATATCTGTCTATGATCTCGAGACATTTCCGGGTATGGTTCAGCTCTATTTCGCAATGCATATATGGATCACACATAGAGCCTGTGCCAATCATGCACTTCTTTCTTTTTTTCCTCAGCGCTTCCTCCAGCAGTTCAGGGGCGTTAACCTTCACCTCAACATCTTCGAACTCGTGATCAATATGGTAGCACTTGCTTCTGCTGTCACAATAAATACAGCCATGCGTGCACCCGCGATAAATATTCATTCCATTATGCGCAGAGAGAATGGTTTTAACCTTTTTAAAATGCATTTTATTTTCCTCTTTGTTAAGGTATGTAAAGTCGGTAAACCTGGTTTCCAAGCTTTTATATTCTTTATTATAACAATAGATTTGACAGCTGTGTGCATATTCAATCAAAGTGACAGCCATCTTTTTTTCAGTTCTTTCGGGCTGATTACGCTATACAAATGATAATTATCTGCGCTATCCCTTATTAATCTTTCTGTATTCTGAAGGAGCTCTCCCCATTATTTTCTTAAATAACCTTGAAAAATAGTATTGATCATCATATCCAATATTTGATGCAACTTCAGAAATAGTCATGTCCGTAAAATCGAGATTAAAACATGCCTTTTGAATTTTCAGCCGAATAAAAAAATCAACAAGCGAGTAACCGGTTTTTTCTTTAAAAATGGCTGTAAGCTGGGTCTTGGAAAGGTTGCTATGATGTGTAAAGTCACTCAGAGATAAATGCTTGTCCGCATTTTTTTCCATAAAATCGATGCAGCTTTCAACAATCATCGTTTTTTTGTCATTTCGGTCATGTTTATGATAAGGCATATATAATACAGTTGTCAGGAAATAATCGAAGCAATGGCAAGCATATATTATGTTATTGATAACTAAACCCCTTGATAATGCTTCATATATGTTATCAAACAGATTCGTCAGTACGGGTAAGGTTGATAAAGGCACGTCGGTAATTGTAAGGGTGCTGTTGTCCGAAACATAGTAGCCATCCGTATTCCCATTATAATGAAACCAATAGATATCCCACGGTTCTTCATCATTTGATGCATAAATATGCGGTAAGTTTTTTGGGATAATCAGAACTGTATTTCTACATATCCTGTTTTTCTTTTTATCAGCAATGACATAACCTTCCCCTTTGGTACAGTAAATTAAAATATTCTGTTTGCAGCCCTCTTTTCTTTCAATGTAATGATATCGGGCATGCGGGAAATAACCTATATCCGTTATATACAGATTCTTTAAAAGGGGATGCATGGACATAAGATTTACGGTTTCTTCAGGCAGAATAAGCAGCTTATTGTGTCTATAGTTTTGTGCAATGTACGTTTCCATGATTTCATTATAATTTCTTTGATGAGAAGTATCAACAGAAAAACCGGGATATAATCCATCAAAAGCATAATAATGTGTATTCGCTAACGTGGTATCTCATGGTATATTCAAGGTGAATTAGAAAAAAACGGGGTGCATCCGTACAAGCCACATGTATCGGGATTAAAAACACGCCCCTACCTTTATCGGCGGTGGGCACCGAACCATCACTTCCCATTGCGTCCCGATGAATGAAATGACAGTGCAATTTCTTCCGTTGTATTTTAGTAAAGTCATTTGTTTACATCATCCGGAGGCGAGTGAAGAGAGCGGTGAACCTTTTTGCATCCCCTGCGTGAGGTTTCTCAAAACCAGAAATGATATCCGCATAAAAAAGGTGAAAAACAATAAGGCGGTAATTAAAATGGTAGATTTTTATGTTACTTCAGAGGATCGCGTCATACTCCGAGAATTGTCAAAGAAGCAGCTTGAATACTCGCAGCTGCCTGTGATGAAAGAGCGTGCGAAGCTATGGTACAAGCATAATGCCGGAAACGGCACAAGACCTATGATACATGTAGAGATAGGGACTTTTGAGCCGGACATTATCCCGAAGCTAAGGTGTCAGACCGATACCGGCCGAACCATTGAGCTTGAATTGTACCGTAACTTCATTAATTATGAAATGATTGATGATGACCGTGTTGTCCCGCCTTATTACCCAATCTGCTGGGATACCTGGTTTAAACTGTTCGGTGTCACCATAGAGAGGGAGCATGCAAAAAGCGCTGAAGGACAAGGACTCGGGCACCGGTTCAAATACATCATTGCTGATCTTGAGAAAGATTTTCCTAAGCTAGGCCCTTCAAAATATGGAGTTGACAAAGAAAAAACACTGGCCTGGAAGGAGTTTGTGGAAAACATATTCGGTGACATATTGCCCGTGAAGATTACAAACAACTGCCTGTATGCCGTTCCAACCCAGGATATTGTTCACATGATGGGTATGGTAAATATGCTCTTCGCCATGTATGATTACCCGGACACCTTTCATGCCTTAATGAAAAGAATTTCGGATGATTATATTGAGTATTTCAGGTGGCTGGAGAGCGAGGGTCTACTCCTCCCCACCGCATCCTATGAAAGTTGCGGGCAGGGATCATTCTGTTTCACTCATGAGCTTCCTCAGGAAACAGAATCAGGAAAACAACTGAAAACGAATGATCTCTGGGGCTTTATGGACTCTCAGGAAACAGTGGGAATATCACCTGATATGTACCAAGAATTCATTTTCCCCTACTACGAAAAGATATCCGGCTTATACGGGCTTTTTTCATACGGATGTTGTGAACCTGTAGATCCGATATGGGATAACTGTCTCAGTAAATCTGACAACCTGCGCAAGGTTTCCATTTCTCCCTGGTGCAACGAAGAGTTCATGGGCGAGAGGCTTAAAGGTGCAAGGGTAATTTACCACCGTAAACCCTCTCCTAATTTTATCGGGGTCGGAAAAGAGCTGGATGAGGACGCGTGGCGCAGGCATATAATAAAGACGCTGAAAGCAGCTCAGGGCTGTCACCTGGAAATAACACAGAGGGATGTATACTCTCTCGGAGGGGATATTCATAAGCCGCGCAAGGCAGTACGGATAATCAGAGAGCTTATTGATGAATATTGGTTGTGAGCCAGGGGCCTGGATGGGGCGGCCTGGACGGGGGACGGTTCCTCGTCTCACCTTTCAACTGTTATTTTTTCATACTTTCGGTTGTTTTCGGACAGTGAACCAGGCACCTTAATTGTTTTGTCCTCCAATTCAAAAACAAAAGTTTCCCAGATTAATAGAACTATACAATAGCAGTCAGCAGTCAAACTGATTTATTTTCGCCTCTAACAAAAGCACTTGGTTTGAATATGGCTAAATTAGCTCCTCAAAACCTTCTCTATTGGCTTGCCCTTCGCCAGCTCGTCAACCAGTTTGTCAAGCCAGCGAATTTTCTGCATAAGAGGATCTTCAATTTTTTCGACATGGTGGCCGCAAATCACTCCTGTAATCTTAACTGCGTTGGGGCTAATCTGCGGGGCTTCTCTAAAGAAGGTTTCGTAATTGACATTCTTCTCGATTTGCGCTTGCAAGCCAAACTCGTCATGCCCGGTCAGCCAGCAAATCACAGCATCAACCTCTGATTTTGTGCGTCCTTTGCGCTCCGCCTTTTGGACTAAAAGCGGATACACCTTCGAAAATGCCATCTTGTATACGCGTTCGTTTGTCATAAGCGCCGCTCCTCTCATTTCTCGTTGCCACAGGCATCAGAATGCTGGTTATCCGTTCGTTATCGTTCGGCTTTTCCGGCAAAAATGACCGGTTTTGCGCAACGCATGTTTTCATTATAATGGCCGATATGATGAATTTCAACGGTGAAGTAATGGCTGATTATGACAAGTTTAACGGCAAAGGAATGGTCGTGCTGAGAAGTTTCAACGGCGAATCCGGAAGTATATTTTTGGAGTTGAATACAAATGCTTCTTAATCAAGCGTTAGCAATGGAAATAACAGTATGCTGTTATAGTAAGATAACTGGATTTTGTAGACAGGCGAATATTGTTGCACTTTGCATATTCATGTATAATGAATGGTGAGTTGTTTATATACCTATTTTTTGTCTATAATTATATTCAAAAAGGCAGTAACTATCCTTTAGGTTGGCCTTTAAGAACAAAAAAGCATTTTCATATATGAAAGGGTTGGTATGAGCTCTATTGTATTTGTGGATACTGAGATTAACCCAAAAAATAAAAGAATTCTTGATATTGGAGCCATTCAGGATAATGGCGCAGAATTTCATTCAAGCTCCGTTGCTGATTTCATTGAGTTTATAAAACCTTTTAAGTATATATGCGGACATAATATCCTGGCTCACGATATTAATTATATTATTAACCCATTGACTGATGCGGGATTTAACGAAGAACACATAATCGATACATTGTTTTTCTCGCCTTTACTGTTCCCTGCAAAGCCCTATCATTCATTACTTAAGGATGATAAACTCCATACTGAGGAAATAAATAATCCGCTGAATGATTCAAAAAAGGCTCGGGATCTCTTCAACGATGAGGTGGCGGCATTTCAAAGGCATAATGATGATCTTAAGCAGATTTTCTACTGTCTTTTGCATGACAGAAAAGAATTCAGGGCGTTTTTTGATTATCTTGTGTATAGAACCTACCATGATGATCTGGAAAATGTAATTCGCACAAAATTTCATGCTCTGATCTGCGAAAACGCGGATTTAAGATATCTCATCCGAGAGTATCCTGTGGAGTTGTCCTATTGTCTGGCTTTAATAAACACTGAAAGCAGATATTCTATTACACCTCCCTGGGTTGCAAAAAATTACCCTGAAGTTGAGCGGATTATGCGGCTTTTAAGAAATAACCCGTGTTTGAGGGGCTGCACTTATTGCAATAAGGCTTTGGATATACATAAAAACCTAAAGCGGTTTTTTGGTTTTGAGTCATTCCGGACATATGCCGGTGAACCGTTGCAGGAAAAAGCCGCTCAGGCTGCTGTTGATAATAAATCACTACTTGCAATATTTCCAACCGGCGGTGGAAAATCAGTCACTTTTCAATTGCCGGCTCTGATGAGCGGAGTCAATTCCAAGGGTTTGACAGTGGTTATATCTCCGCTGCAATCCCTGATGAAAGATCAGGTGGATAACCTTGAAAAAATTGGCATAGTTGACTCCGTAACGATAAACGGTCTGCTTGATCCGATTGAAAGAGCAAAAGCAATAGAAAGGGTGGAAGACGGCTCAGCTTCCATACTTTATATATCTCCGGAATCTTTGCGTTCAAGAACTATTGAACGGCTGCTGCTCGGCAGGAATGTTGTCAGGTTTGTCATTGATGAAGCTCATTGCTTTTCGGCATGGGGACAGGATTTCAGGGTTGATTATCTTTATATCGGGGACTTCATAAAATCACTTCAGGAGAAGAAAAACCTGTCTGAAGGGATACCTGTATCCTGTTTTACGGCCACTGCCAAGCAAAGGGTAATTGAGGATATCAAAGAGTATTTCAATAACAAGCTTTCCCTTAGCCTGGAGATTTTCCGGACAAATGCTTCAAGGAGCAATCTTCGCTATAAGGTATTGGAAAAATCCAATGAAGAGGATAAATATTATACTATCAGGGATTTAATCGATGAAAAAAACTGCCCGACGATCATTTATGTTTCACGGACAAAAAGAGCGGAAGAGATAGCCCATAGGCTGTGTGAAGATGGTTATGAAGCAAGACCGTATCACGGGCAGCTGGATAAACAGGTGAAAACAGAGAATCAGAATGCCTTTATTCAGGGGAATGTGCGAATTATGGTTGCAACCTCTGCTTTTGGAATGGGTGTGGATAAAAAGGATGTAGGCATGGTAATACATTATGATATTTCCGATTCTCTCGAAAACTATGTTCAGGAGGCAGGAAGAGCAGGAAGGGATGAATCCATCCAGGCTGATTGCTATGTCTTGTATAACGATGAGGATTTGAATAAACATTTTATTCTATTAAACCAAACCAAGCTCAGCATACAGGAAATCCAGCAGATTTGGAAAGCAATCAAAAGCATTACCCGGATGAGAAAAAGAGTTTCTCAATCGGCCTTGGAAATTGCCAGGAAAGCAGGATGGGACGAAAACATTCATGAGCTGGAAACAAAGGTTAAGACGGCAATTTGCGCTCTTGAAGATTCAGGTTATGTCAAGAGAGGGCAGAATGTACCCAGAATATTTGCAGACAGCATAATGGCCCGGAATGTACAGGAGGCGATCAGGAAAATTGATGCGTCCGGCAGTTTTAATGAGGATGAAAAAAAACATGCAGTCAGGATTATAAAAAAGCTCATTGCCTCCAGAAGCAGAAGTTATGCTGGAAATGAAGAACCAGAAGCACGGGTGGATTATATAGCAGATCATCTTGGCATTGAAAAAGAAAAAGTGATCCATAGCGTAAATATGCTAAGGGAAGCAGGTGTTTTAGCGGATGCAAGGGATTTAACAGCTTATATAAAGACAAAGGCCAACATCAACCATTCACTGAATATTTTAAACACCTACAGAAAAATTGAAGACTTTTTGTTAACGGTTTTTGTTGAGGAAGAAAAAACATTTCATCTAAAAGAGCTTAATGAACAGGCTGAAGCATATGGATGCACCGATGTAACACCCAATAAGCTTAAAACCATTACAAATTTCTGGACAATTAATAAATGGATTAAGCGTCGAATGCTGCCTCCAAATCACTTGGCGGTTCTTTGCATGTATAGGAAAGAGAGCCTTCAGGAGAAGCTTATAAAACGCTTTGAACTGGCTAAATTTATATTGGAATATCTGTATGACAAGGTTGAAGCGCAGCAGGAGAATCACACGAAAGACGAAACGGAGGTGGAGTTTTCAGTCCTTGAATTAAAAGAGGCCTTTAGCAGCAGAATTACGATGTTTAAAAGTGCAGCTACATTGGAAGATATTGAAAATGCGCTTTTTTTCCTGTCCAGAATTGAAGCTATATATCTGGAAGGTGGTTTCCTGGTTATTTACAATACAATGGATATAGAACGCCTTGAAAAAAATAATAAGAAACGTTATAAGGCTGAGGATTATAAAAAACTTAATGCATATTATGAAAGCAAAGTGCAGCAGATACATATTGTCGGAGAATATGCACAAAAGATGCTCAATGATTACAAAGCAGCCCTGCAGTTTGTGGATGATTATTTTCAATTGAACTACAGTTCTTTCCTGAACAAATATTTTAAAGGCGACAGGCAGAAGCAAATAAGAAAAACCATGACCCGGGATAAGTTCAGGCAGCTCTTCGGAGAATTGTCACCATCCCAGCTCAACATAATTAACGATGGTAAATCAAAATATGTAGTTGTTGCTGCAGGGCCTGGAAGTGGAAAAACTCGTGTTTTAGTACACAAACTTGCCTCTCTGCTGCTTATGGAGGATGTAAAGCATGAGCAATTGCTTATGCTGACATTTTCAAGATCTGCGGCCACCGAGTTTAAAAAGCGTTTGCTTGGTCTTTATGGCAATGCCGCCCATTACATCGATATAAAGACCTTTCATTCATATTGCTTTGATCTGCTTGGCAGGGTTGGGAGTATTGAAAAGTCCGATGAAATCATTAAACAGACGATAGCGAAAATAAAAAGCGGAGATGTGGAAACTGCACGAATTACCAAAACGGTTATGGTAATTGACGAAGCTCAGGATATGGATGAAAATGAGTATGAGTTTATAAAATGCCTAATGGAAGTTAATGAAGATATGCGCGTTATTGCAGTGGGGGATGATGATCAGAATATTTATGAATTTAGAGGCTCAAGCTCCGAATACATGAAACGGCTAATATATGACAAAGAAGCAGCTGTTTATGAGCTGGTTGATACCTACAGAAGCAAAAGTAATCTTGTGGAGTTTACAAACCAGTTTTTGACAAGGATAGGCAAACGCTTAAAACGAACATCTATCCAACCGGTTCAAAAAGATAATGGCAGAATAAGGCTGGTTAAATATTCATCGAGGTATCTGGTTACGCCGGTTGTCAATGACATTCTGACACAAGCACTTTCGGGAAGTACCTGCATAATGACAAGAGAGAATGACGAAGCGCTGCAAATAACCGGATTACTGGTCAATAATGGTATGCAGGCTAAGTTGATTCAGTCCAACGAAGGCTTCAGCTTATATAACCTTTTGGAGATTCGATACTTTACTCATTTATTAAATATGGATGGGGAAGCTCCTTCAATCAGTGACGATGTGTGGGAGGAGTCAAAGAGAATGTTAAAGGATCGGTTTGGAGAAAGCTTGAATTTTGAAATATGCAGAAATTTAATTAACGATTTTGAGTCTACTCGTCCCAATATTAAGTATAAAACTGATCTGTACTGTTTTATCCGGGAATCCAGGCTGGAGGATTTTTATGAAGAAAAGACGGAGACCATCTTTGTATCTACCATGCATAAAGCAAAGGGGCGTGAATTTGACAATGTTTTTCTGATGCTGGACGGCTTTTACCCAAACAGCGATGAAGAGCGGAGGCTTTTATATGTTGCCATGACAAGGGCGAAAAAGAATCTGACCATTCACTATAATGGCAGTTACCTGGATTATATAAAAGCTGAAAACCTTGAAAGAAATTATGACAGGATCTCTTATGCACCGCCTGGTAAGTTGGCTTTGCAAATGTCATATAAGGATGTATTTCTTGACTTTTTTATATCCGGTTACCGCCAGCGTTTAATTTCTGAACTGATCCCCGGTGATAAGCTTACTATATCCAATGATTATTGCTTATGTTCGAAAGGACAGGCCGTTCTAAAATTTTCTAAAAGAGGTATGGAGAGAATTCAATTCTTCAAGGAGAAAAATTACATACTCACATTAGCAAAGATACGATATATTGTTTTTTGGAAAAAAGAAAACACCAAAAGAGAAGTAAAAATAATCTTGCCGGAACTGTATTTTGAAAAACATGATTAGTGACAGGGGGACGTGACAGGGGGACGGAGTTGTTGACACACAGCAAGCTGTGTGTCAACAACTCCGTCCCCCTGTCATATCTTACAGCTCGCCCATATATTCCAGCAACCTGTACAGCATCACTGCCATTTCTTGTCGGGATGCGGTTCGTTTCGGATCAAACCGGCCATCGTAGCCTACCATGATACCAGTTCCTGAAACAAACCTGACGGCTTCCGCAGCAAAATCGGAAATTTCCTTTTCATCTGTGAAGGACATCGGCTGCAGCCCTTCCGGAAGCTTTTCGTTTTTATAAAGGTAAAGCCTTACAGCCATTGTTGCCAGCTGCTCGCGGGTTACAGGCTCATGGGGTGCAAACAGACCGCCTCCAACACCATTTGTCAAGCCTAAATCATAGGCGGTTAGAACCTCTTGTCTGAACCATGCATCATCGGGAACATCGGTGAAGGCTGACTTCCCGGAAGTGTAATCTGTGTACAGGCTTCTGACCATCAGTGCCACCGCTTCTGCCCGGGTGATCGTATCCTCCGGAGCAAAACGGTCTTCGGCCTTTCCGTTGACCAGCATGCGGGATGCCAGAATCTCCACCTTTTCCTTCGCCCATTCAGCTGTCAGATCATCAAACTGTTTCACATGTTCAAAGGCAGCATAGGTTGAGAAATGACTTGTTGTAAAGGTGATCGTTCCATTCTCACCGTCTGACACACCGCCAACAGGAATCCATACACCAGTGGCTTCATCGTATACGCAGACGATCACCCGTTTCGGATTGCCTACGGCGGACATATCCAGAGGTAAAGTGACCGTCAGCTTTGGATCAAACTCCGTTACTTCCGCACCATTTCTTTGGATAGAGAAGTTATAAACCCCGGCCGATACACGGTTTTCGGCATCCGATAGTTCAGCATTTTCTTCAGCCAATATCGTAGCAGGTGTTTCTCCGCTTTCAAGCATTTGCTGCAGGAATGCGGCCGGTAAAAGGATATCTCCTTTGCTGGTTCTTACAAGCAGATTTTTTTGTTTTGCCACAAGCTGCTTCAAGGTGTTTACGGTTAATTCCACCGCAATGTGGGACTCCTTCTCCTCCGACAGATCCAGAAGCACTGTTCCTTCTTCGTTACTTAAATTATGAATATCTGTTTCATTCAGGTTGATTATTGCTCTTACGGTTCCGTCGGCATCGCGTGTAATATCAAGCGGTTTAGCAGGCTGTTGAGTATCTGCTGGGCTTCCGCCTGTGCTGCCGCCCTGGCTTTCATCGTCATTATCGTCATCGTCCGGGTTTGACGAATCTTCCTGTTCAGCGGTGACAAAGGAGAACATATACTCCTGCTGCTGTATTTCGTCCTCAGCGTTTTTAACCGCTCCGGCGGGGATTGTCAGAGAATATTCAGTATTCTCAATAAGATCGGACAAGGGTTTAACCGTTATCCATTCATCCTGCACACTTACCTCGGCTGTCACCTTTTCCTGTCCCCTGTACAGGGCAATCCCGCTGAAGAAAGTTCCTTGCATAATTGCCCGGTTGTATTGAATTTTGATTTCGGTATCGGGCGAAATTTCATCCAGCCCATCTCCCGGCCAGGCGAATACCACTTCCGGTGCACTGGTGGTCGTCACAAAGCTTAAGCTGTAAGCATCCGACATCTCGTGCCCATAAGAGGTCGTCACCGCATTTTCAGGTACGCTCAGGGTATATCGGGTTTGGTAATCCAACGCTGATTTCGGGGTGATTATCAGCTTATTTCCCTCAATGGCGACGGTTACCGGGACAGTATTCAAAGCATCATCGGTCAGGGTGATCCTGTCAAACTGCGGTCCTGGTTCTACATTCATATTAAACCCTATCTGAATCGGGCTTGTGATACTAATTCGCTTTTCATCGTCCGCCGGCGCTGAGCTTTTTACAAAGATCACCTCAGGGTTCAGAATGATTTCTGCGACATTATTGTCTGTGTTCGCTTCTGCCGCGTCTTTCGCCTGTGTCTTAAGACTTACATGAATTCCATCTTCACTGGCAGCGAGACCTTTGGACTTGATATTGAAGGTCACCGCACCTTCCTGTCCGGGGGTTAATTCTTTCAGCTTGGCCTGATCCAGCGCATTTTCTCCCTGCTTCAGCAGGATATCAATGTCATTTAGAACTGTAGCCCCCTTATTGGATACCCTGGCGGTGACCAGGTATATATCATCCACTACATTTCTGTAGCTTGCTTCTGTCAGTTCCAGATCCAGCGCTGAGAAAACCCGGCTGATGGTGTTGTTGCTTTCATCAGCATCTTCTGCTCCGCTGACGGCCACCACACGGGCATAAATGTCGTAAGCTGTCTGCTCTGTCTCATCTACGCTCCATTCCAGAGAAACCTGCGCTGAAGAACGTGCCGGAATCGCCTGTTCTGTGGTTGTTCTTGCAAGCTCTTTGCCGTCTTCAACAGGCCCGTCATACAGGATCACCGTTGCTTTTTGGGCAAAATCACCCTGATTGTTCACAACCACCGTCACATTTGTTGTTGTTCCGCGTATGGGAATTTCAGGGTCAAGGCTAAGACCATCTTCATCTGAGAAGCCCAGATCATTCACAGGAGTATAGGTCAGCAGGCACAGTTCCACCTTTTGGCCGGGGCTGTTGAATTCCATATCCTCAATTACCTCTACCATCATCTCTGCCTTTGTGAAGGCCACCTGCAGCTTTCCGTCGCTGGTAAACACCGGACTGAAGGATCGCACGAAGCCTTCTCCGGTGGTCAGCGGTATCTGATTGCTGAGGGTGCTATGGCGAATATCAAGGAACAGCGCCGAAAGGTTTTGGGTGCCCTTTTCGCCCATTTGCTGATAAACCAATGCAATCTGGGGCTGTGCATCAGCCAGAACCGCAATCTCATATTTCTGAACGGTACCCGGAAGCTCCTGCGTATTGATCACGCCATCCAGGCCGAGCTTCCATGCCAGGCTGCTGTCCTGGAGCCAGGTGATGACCCAGTGACCATCGACATAAACCGCTTTCGGACTGTCATCCGCAACGTCGTTGTCTGTCAGCCTTACTGCACTGCCCCATGCACCATTTCGGAAGGTTCTTGCATAAACTTCCGTGTCTTCCATTGTTTCTAGGTTACTGTCCTCATCCAGCGTATACACCAGTAACCCTTCGTCTCCACTAAAGGATAAGTGGGTGCTGACCACATAGGGCATATCGCTGTCCAGTGCCTGCGCTG
>JAAYKJ010000232.1 GCA_012522505.1 Clostridiaceae bacterium | reverse complement strand
TTTAGCATCACTCGTCAATAACAATTTGTTGGAAGTATTATGTTTTCAAAGAACATTTTTATTAAGACAAGCCGCTTAGGTATGGAAACTATGAAAAAAATTCCGGCTTATTGGGTTGTAATCATATTATTTATTTCTTTTCTTTCGTAATAAATAATATCATTGGGCAAATATGGTTTCATATTTAACATATGTGCCACAAACATATCTTTATCTTTTTGTATTAGTTGATTCATGCTTTTCACCTCAAATAATCATAAGATCTTCATCATAAAAATTTTCCGGCAACTCATAATTTCCAAGTTTAAGATCGTTTATGCAAACCATATCTCTACATAAATCAATAAATTTATTATCATGTATTTTCTTGAGAATACCCTTAACCAGCATAAGCTCACTAAAGCTATTACGCTTAATGTTTCCAAACGAAATAGGCAAGTATGGGGTAGGACTTACATTTCCATTTGCTTTAATATGTACTTGCGGGTAAATCGGCTTTTTTTCGCATACGTCATAGAAATGTTCAATAGGATCATCCCAAACAATCTTAAGTTTTATATTTTTACTCTCTATAAGTTTTCTCATATGAATTATCTTTTTAATTAGCTCTCTATACTCTGAATGTGAAGGAACCAGTCTTTTATTAATATTACCTCTCCCTGTAGGCATAAAAAACTGTGTTCTTATACTTTCAACACCAAATCTAATACCTACATTTACAACATGCTCAAAATCTTTTATACTTTCTTTTGTAGGTACAAAACCTATATGACATGGAATTCTTTTTTCTCTAATTTTACTAATACTATCGATCACTATATCATAGGCTCCTTGTCTATTTCTTAAAGTGTCATGTGCAAGACTATCACCATCAAGACTTATTTGTATTTGGTCTAGCCCTGATTCTTTTAGTTCATTTATAAGATCCTCGGTGAGCAATAACCCATTAGTTACCATTGAGCTTTTTATAGCATTATTCGATAGTTTTTTTATTGAGTCAATTAGAATTTTTTTCCTATGAATGGGTTCTCCGCCTGTAAAACAAAAATTATACGGTTTAAGCTTTATAACATCGTATATCAATGTTTCAATTTCTTTATCGCTTAATTCGTTTTCTATAATTCCATTTGAACCGCTAGAATTATAACAATGTAAACATCTTAAATTACACTTGTTTGTAATATCAAAACTTATTTCATATGGACCACATAGATTATCATACCATTTCATTAAACTATTTCTCCTTGTAAATTTAATACATAATCTATTTGCTTTCTTTTCATTGTTTCATCTAAATACATTGATGATTCCCTTATAAATCCTAAATCACGCAGCGGCGAATCAATCGGATAACCATTAATACTATTCTGAAGGGTTACTTTTAACTTATTAGATGAGATAATTATTATGCCATTGATTAATTTAAGCAAAGTATTTATTGAATTACTCAAAGCAGTTTTATATAGTTTATCTATTACTAAAACTTGCAAGGTCAACAATTCATTTTTTATATCTGTACTTATAACAGCAAATCCAATTTGATTATATTCATCATTAAAAATCTGTATAAATACATCTCTGAATGTTGCTATTCCTTTTCTTATAGATGATGGTGTTGAATTAGCTATATAATTAGTCTTTTGATCCATTAAGAGAATATTGTTTTTTACAAAATCTATGTCGCATATCTTTTCTTTTAATTTGTAAATAGTCTCTATAATTAATTTTGTATTATTCTCTTCTAAAATCTTTAATTGAACTATACTATTCATTAAAGCTAACCCTCCCAAATACTTACATACCCCTTGTTATTGTGATAAAATAATTATATTAGGTACAAGAGAATTTGTGCCTCAGTACCCCTAAACTAGTAATTCCAACCAAGATTGCACCTAACTAGGGACTCTTCTTATAATATTTTCCTTTTTTTCATATATTGCCTAAGTTACAGTTTAACTTATCCTTTGTAAATTTCTTCTAAACTTTACCATCTAAATATATGTTCTGTCAATATTTCCCGTATGCTTCTTTGATTCTTGTTGAAAAAAATTGTGTCTATTCAGAGGTGGGGGAGGGGTCGCAAAGAAAGGGGACACAAGTGATGCCCTCATAACTGAAGCATATGTTTGTAAGATAAGAGATAGTAGGGTTTGAAAGCATTGCACAGAAAATTTTGTCGCAAAACAATGCTGAGCAAAATTTCCAGGGTTTGCTATGATAGTATTGGAAGGGTGGGTGACGCATCTTGGATGATACTATCAGAGTATTCTCCAGCAGGGCAATCAGCACTGGGCTCTTCTTTTGTCTACACTGCTCCATCCTCATTGACAATCTTGTTCTTTATCTTTTCCATGTTATACACGCTGGCAACCCTGCTGTTTACCCGCACATCAAAACTCTTTCCATCATTAATCACCTATTTTAGTTTTGTTACGATTATTATTTTAGATGATTTTGATGGATTGTGGAAGAGTTTATCTCTTCCCTTTATTATTTTACATTTTTATACATATGTTATCTTCCTTGCCTTCAGAAATTATACACTAACCATGCTCTGCTGCAGCTGCAAAAAGGTATCAACAATCTCTGGATCAAATTGGGTTCCCGAGCACGTAATAAGTTCGTTTACGGCTTCTTCATGGGTCATGGCCTTCTTGTAAACTCTTTCATGGGTCATGACATCATAAGCATCAATAACCGCAATAATTCTGGACAGGAGGGGGATCTCTTTGCCTTTTTTACCCATAGGATATCCCTCCCCATCCCATCTTTCATGATGAAACAGAATGAAGCTAGAAATTCTGGACAGTTCGGGTGAAGCCTGTGCAATTCTGTATCCTGCCTCTGAATGTTTTCTCACTTCAGCCCACTCTTCCTTGTTCAGCCTGCCCGGTTTATTCAAGATCTCCGATGAAATGGCTACCTTACCGATATCGTGTAGCATCGCAAGGAGCTTCAGCTCCTCCATATCATTATCACTAAGATCCAGGGCTTTTCCCAGCATAGTGGACAGATTGTTCATCCTGTCGATATGATCCTTGGGTTCCTGGCAGTTCCTGTGCAGCATCTCCCGCATCGTAGCGATGAACGTATTCCGGAAAAAAGTTCTCTCCAGAAGCTTATCTCTGTACATTCTTTCTTCAGCCTTTTTCATGATCGCATCCAGCTCGGTCTTACCATTCTTCTTCGTGGCACATCCCATGGAAATACTCAGCTGTATTTTTGTATTCCGTACTTCCTTACACCTCTGCTTTGTTGCCTGAATAATAGCTTCAGCCCTTTTCTCGCTTGTTTTTGGAAGCAGGATAACAAATTCATCACCACCCCATCGTGCGATGATATCATCTTTGCGGCAAACTTTCTTTAACTGGGCGGCGATCTCCTTCAGAATTACATCCCCTTCGAAGTGGCCGAAGATATCATTTGTGATCTTCAACCCATTCACATCACCGATGATAAACGACAGCGGATAATTTTCCTCTCGGTCTATCTGGTTCATCTGCAGTTCGAAATAGGCCCTGTTGTAGAGTTCTGTAAGCTTGTCGCGTCGCGCGGCCCTTTGGATATTCTGAAACAAGTGGATATTATCAACCGTTGCTGCAAACTGGTTGCATAATGGCGCCAACATGTATAGATAGCTATCAGGAATGGTGTAATGGGAATAAAGATTATCAAAAAGAACCAATCCTACTTTCCTTTTGTTTGTTATAAGCGGAAACCAGTAGCCCGTATTCTGATTAATGGGCAGTGGCTCTGAGATATGTTCAGGAAGATTGCGGATTTTCTTGATCTCCGTCTCTGTCCCCCAGGAAGTAACGCAAAAGATAAAGCTTTTACTCTGGGTTGTCCGGCTGTTTATATAAACTGTCACCCGGTCGAAGTTCAGTGGTGTGACTGCCTGACGTGCAAAATTCTTCACCAGTTGTTCAATGGAATTTGCCAGATGAAAGCTATTCGCAATATCCACCGTGTTGTTAAAAAAGGATAGAAGGTGTCTATTGGTGTGCAACGTGTCAAGCTGATGCAAACCCATCGCAACCGATTTGCCCAGCGTTTCGAAATATTGCATGCTATTGGTCCAGGATTTACTGCTGTCCAGAATGAGCAAACCGAAAAACTGATCGCCTGTTAATAACGGGATTAGCAGCATATAGGTGTTTTCCCGATGTATCTGTATCGCTTTTCCGTGCTTGTAAACCCCCTGGGGAAGCAGGTATAGGGGCATCAGATCCTGCCCCTGGACAGGCCCAGTTTCGTTGCATACGATTTCTTCTTTCAGTACCTGTAAACTCTCATCGAATATATATAACCGTAATTGATCCAGGTAGGAGCGCAACTGACGGTAAAGGTATATACAAAAATTCCCATACTTAATTCCCGAATATGAAGAGGCCGTTATTATTTCAGCTGCATGAACGCCTGTTTCAAGTATTTTGTACCTTTCCTCCTGTATCATCTTCCTGCATCTCCCATGTCATATTCAGTATATCAATGATTCTGTTGTCCAATCCTTCCAATATATGGTCTGGAGCCACATCATTCTTCAGTTCCTCGTCTATGATTGATTTCCAAAAATAACGTGCGATATAGTCGCCAGAGGCCTGTTCCACTACATGCCACAGAGGATGATTGTCATAAGAAGTGGAGCGGCTGAATTCCTCCTTTAAAACCTTAATACAGGGGTCATAGCCGTAAATATCCCAGAAGGAACCAACATAGGGCGGAATGTTTCCGTTAATTGCGCTCAGCCCCAACAGGACTTCCTGACTGGTCAGGTGTTCGACAACCTTCCAGGCCAGTTCCTTTTCCTTGCAGGTTGATGAAACAGCCATTACAGAACCCCCTCCAAAGGTTCTTCCATCAGGTCCGAGGGAGGGAAGCGGATATAAACGAATATTCTTATCTGACCTGTTGTTCATCAAATTAGCCACGTATGTGTTACCATTGCCTACGAAAAATGTAAAATCATCCTCGGTTCTGTTAAAATGGTTCAGAAGGAATTGTGTGTCGGTCTGCAAAGTATTCAGTTCGGCGCCCGATGCCCTGAGAAATCTTGACATATACTTCATCACTTGGATGGAACAATCGTTCCTGAATATTCGATTCATACCCGAGCGAAGTTTTGGAAATTCCCATCCAGCCTTATAAAGCCAAACAACATAACGGTGCAGCGTTCCCACTTCAGGACGCAACGGGAAAGCCAACGGAATATGTTCTCTGCCATGTTCTTTAAAATACTGTATAATTCTTATACATGAAGTGTAGAAGCTGTCCCAATGCTTTATCTCTTCAGCCTTGATTCCAACCGAATCCAATATGTTTTGCTTGGCCATCAGAACATAAGCCTCTGATAAGAACGGAATGGTATATATAACCCCTTTAACACGGATGGTATCCTCAAGCCATGAAGCCAGCAAGGGTCTCATCGGAAAGGATAGGGGTACCGGTGCGAGATAGTTCATGTAGCAAAGGGTGTGAACCCATGTTGTTCCTGTGGCAAAAATATCTGGTGCAGAATTGTTTTTAAACGCATCAATGATTGTGTCAAAAGCTCTGTTCCACGTCATCAGCCTTAATTCTGCCTCAAATTGGAATTTCTCTTGTATCTGTTTTAGTTGTTTCGATATGAATGCTGATTCTTCCTGAATGCTTGAACCAATCATCCAAATCTTCAGCGTGGTCTTCCCCAGATAAATCACCTTCAACTTCTATTCTGCTTCAAACAGACCGGATAAACAATGCCTTTGACTTATCTCCATATACTGATCATATATATATTATATACCATAGAATTCTGCTCGAATAACACTTATTTCTTCGTTAAAGAAACAAACCCCCCTCTATAAAGAAGGGATTTCAATAACAACAGGAAGTATCATCGGTTTTCGCTTCGTTTTTTGGTAAAGATATGATCCCAAATCATCCTTGATATTGTTCTTTATAGTGGTGTATCCGTTTCTCTTTTTCCCAATGCTTTTTATCAGTGATTCTTTGGTCTTGTCCCTTATTTCATCCATCAAGGTTTCAGACTCCTTAACATATACGAACCCTCTGGAAATAACTTCGGGTTCGCTAACCAATTTCCCGTCAGCATCGATAGTAATCACCACAACGATCAACCCGTCCTCCGACAGATGCTTTCTGTCTTTTAGTACAACATTTCCCACATCACCCACTCCGAGCCCATCAACAAGGATACTGCCTGATTGTACCGTTCCGGTGATCTGTGCTGTCCTCTGTGTCAATTCCAGCACCTGTCCATTCTCCATCAGAAAAATGTCTTCTTCCCGCATGCCAAGGAATTGAGCAAGGTTTGCATGCTGCTTCAAGTGACGGAATTCTCCGTGCACCGGCATAAAAAATCGGGGACGTACAAGGCGGTGAATCAGTTTCAGTTCTTCCTGCAACGCATGGCCCGATACATGGATATCAGCCAGGGCTTCATAGATAACATCCGCACCCTGCTTGAAAAGATCATTAATGACCCGTGAAACAAATTTTTCATTTCCCGGGACGGGGCTGGCTGATATAATAACCAAATCCCCCTTTTCTATACTGAACTTGCGGTGCGTGGCAGAAGCCATTCTGGTTAAGGCAGACATAGGTTCCCCCTGGCTGCCTGTAGTGATCATGACAATCTGTTCATTCGGTAATTTCTGGATCTTATCGATATCGTACAAAACATCTGGCGGTATACTCAGATACCCAAGTTTCATCGCTGTTTTTACCACATTCACCATGCTTCGGCCGCTCAAAGCAACCTTTCTGCCAAACTTTACTGCAGAATTGACGATTTGCTGAATTCTGTGGATATTGGAAGCAAAAGTGGCGGCAATAATTCGTGACTTTGCATCCTTAAAGACCGTATCCAGCGTTTCACCCACCGTTCGCTCACTCATCGTATATCCAGGCCGTTCTACGTTTGTACTGTCAGCCATTAGCAGCAGCACGCCTTTTTTGCCCAGCTCAGCGATGCGTACCAAGTCAATAGGCTCTCCTTCAATGGGAGTCTGGTCAATTTTGAAATCTGACGTATGCAGAACAATACCAACAGGTGTAAAAATTGCCAGAGCGACCGAATCGGCAATACTATGCGTGGAGCGGATGAATTCCACACTAAATGCACCTAGTTCAATTGTCTCGCCGGCTTTTACTTTCTTCAGTGCAACATCGTTCACCATCTGGTGTTCTATCAATTTGTTTTCAATAAGCGCCAAGGTTAATTCCGTTCCGTATACCGGAACTTTGACGTTCTTCAGTACATAGGGTAACGCCCCGATATGGTCTTCGTGACCATGCGTTACAACAATACCTTTAATTTTTTCAACGTTTTTTTCCAAGTACATCGCATCCGGGATAACAAGATCGATCCCCAGCATTTCATCTTCCGGAAAAGCCAGCCCGCAATCTACAACAACCATGCTGTCACCATATTCAAAAACAGTCATGTTTTTCCCGATTTCCTCAAGACCACCCAGCGGGATGACTTTCAATTTATTCTTTTTTCTACTTGCCACAGTTTATCCTCCATTTATACAACCACACACAATGATGCTGTATCTCTTAAGTAGTATTTTTTCGTTATTGTTTCTTTTGCAGCGATTGATAACGCCGCTGTTATATGTAAAAAGCTTTGCCTGTTCTTCTTAAAGTTCAAACTATATGATTATATCACAATTACATGGTAAATTGCAATTTTACCCTCTGTTTTCCCAACTTGTATCATTGGTGAAAGTTACTGTTCACACATTACGCTAATGTTTCCTATTATTGCACATCTATCTCTCATCAAATACCTCTGAACAGTAACTGATGATAGTATTCCATCATTTTTTGAGAACTATCCCACATGTAACGGATTATTGGTTGGCAAGATTAGTTTCTTTCAGATAAAGATTCCTGTATAATTGTAGTGAGCTGCTGTAAAAAATGGCTCTATTTTCGTCCGTGAAACAGGATCGTTTTATATGTCAATCATCGACAGGTCAGTTAGTAACCTGTAGATTTGTAGTCGAGGTTAGTATATGGAAGAACCCGTGAAGCAAAATATATACCAAAGTTTCGAAACCGAGGGATTCATGTTCAATATCCCACAGGAAGCTGTAACCATCATTTCCACACTGGAAGCCCATGGGCATGAAGCTTATCTTGTAGGTGGTTGCGTAAGGGATTTTTTGATGGGAGTTCAGCCAAAGGATTATGATATCTGCACATCGGCTTTACCAGAGGATGTTTTGGTACTGTTCGACAGAACAATTCCTACAGGAATAAAGCATGGTACCATTACGGTTATAATCAACCGCCTTCCCTTTGAGGTTACAACCTTACGGATCGATTCTGAATACACGGATCACCGGCGTCCTGATGAAGTACAGTTTTCCCCTTCTCTTGAAGATGATCTAAAACGGCGTGATTTTACAATCAATGCCATCGCCTTTCACCCACAGCATGGCATTATCGATCCGTTTGGTGGCCTGGGTGATATACAAAATAAAATCATCCGTGCAGTCGGAGCCCCGATAGAGAGAGTTCAGGAAGACGCACTGCGCATGCTTCGTGCTGTACGGTTTAAAGCACGTCTGGGCTTCTCCGTTGATCCGGCTACACAGGAAGCCATTGTTGCCTTGTCCAAAACGATACGGTATGTCAGCCGGGAAAGGATTCTGGCTGAGATGAATGGTATTTTGTTAAGCCCATTCCCTTGTGAAATCCGGTTTCTCTTTCAATCAGGCCTTGATAAGTACGTCTTTCCCGTACCTGTTTTGGTCGTACCGGAAACACATGGTCTCCGGCTTTTACCTGAAAAACTATCTGTCAGGTGGGCCGCACTGCTTCGCGAAGCAGGATTCTGCGACCTCTATGAAATAAGGTTTATGTGCAGAAGCTTTACGATGAGCACCGCATTGACTGAGCATATTGTTGCAATTTCAAGCATACTACAACAGCCCCTGCCACAAAATGGCTATGCACTTCGCGAAAAGCTGATGTCTTTTGGTATCGAGGCCTTTTCCGATGCTTTGGCTGTCGCCGAAGTATACTTCACATTCAAAAGCGAACTGCCTAAAAGTAACGCCCTTCTCCAAAACACGATTGATGAAAAACATTGCACCTGAATGTCTTATCTGGCTGTTAATGGCACCGATCTGATCGATGCAGGCTTTTCCCCTGGAAAGCATATGGGAAATATATTGGAGGCGCTTTTGCACTGTGTCCTTCAAAAACCTGAAATCAACAGGAAGGATATTCTTCTGGCCATCGCCCAGCAAATGCGGGAGCAATGATCATTCCCAAACTATTCCTGAAACAGCGGCGTTGACAGATACCGCTCACCCGTATCGGGAAGCAGAACTACAATTGTCTTCCCAGTATTCTCAGGTCTTTTCGCTACCTGTGTCGCTGCAGCAAGTGCTGCGCCAGAAGAGATTCCTACCAGCAGCCCTTCCGTTCTTGCTAATTTCCTCGCTGTCTCAAATGCCTCTTCATTTTTCACCCTGCATATCTCATCTATGATGGCTGCGTTGTAATTGTCTGGAATAAATCCTGCACCTATCCCCTGAATCTTGTGAGGGCCCTTGGCACCACCGGACAAAACCGATGAGTCAGTGGGCTCTACAGCAATAATTGTAACATCGGGTTTGCGCTGTTTCAGTACTTCCCCAACTCCTGTCACTGTTCCGCCCGTACCTACTCCCGCAATAAAGATGTCAACATTGCCATCGGTATCGCGCCAAATTTCCTCTGCCGTAGTCTTTCTGTGCATTTCTGGATTTGCAGGATTACTGAATTGTTGAGGGATGAAGGAACCTGGAAGCTCACTGGCAAGCTCTTCGGCCTTTCGAATCGCTCCCCCCATACCCTCAGCTCCTGGCGTAAGAACCAATTCCGCACCCAGAGCTTTTAGAAGGCTTCTTCTTTCAATACTCATCGTATCCGGCATGGTCAAAATAAGTTTATAGCCCTTTGCCGCACAAACAAAAGCAAGGGCAATACCGGTATTGCCGCTGGTTGGTTCAATGATCACAGAATCCTTTTTAAGTAACCCTTTTTCCTCGGCATCCTTAATCATCGCATAGCCAATTCTATCCTTGACACTGGACAAGGGGTTAAAATATTCAAGCTTTGCAATAATTGAAGCCGCTACGCCGTTTTCCCTGTTATAATTGGTAAGTTCCAGCTACGGTGTGTTTCCAATCAGTTCGGTTAAGCTTTTTGCAATTCGTGCCATATTATCGCCTCCATATCTTGTTCTAAAAATAACGCAATTAAGACTACTTGCAGCTTTGCTGTACAATCATCCAATGTAACGTTTGTAACAGGGCATACTGTATTCTATTCCGTGCCCCAGTTTTAGAGAAGTGTTTGCAGCCGTTATTTTCAGGTTGAATCTTATTATACCGCCAGGAAGATGGATTGCCAACCCTAAAAAAAAAGTGTGCCCCTTTACCGAGACACACTTTGTTACAAAGTATCTTCTTGGCTTATGCCTTTCCAGCACAGCCCAGAACATTGACCAGCTTGTTGATGACCAGTTTTTTGATTTCACTTCTGGCTGGACCAAGGTATTTTCTCGGGTCGAATTCAGTGGGGTTTTCTGCAAAAACCTTGCGAATGGTTGCTGTCATAGCAAGGCGTAGATCGGAATCGATATTGATCTTACACACAGCCATGGAAGCAGCTTTACGCAGCATATCTTCGGGAACGCCCTTGGCACCAGGCATCTTTCCACCGAACGTGTTGACCTGATCAACATATTCTGGGATTACTGATGAAGCACCGTGCAGAACGATTGGGAAGCCAGGAATTCTTTTTTGAATTTCTTCAAGAATGTCAAAGCGAAGCTTTGCTTCTCCTGTAAATTTATATGCGCCATGGCTGGTTCCGATGGCAATAGCCAGCGAGTCAACCCCGGTGCGTTCAACAAACTCTTCCACCTGTTTCGGATCGGTATAGCTGGCTTCTTCCGCTGATACATTAACCGCATCCTCTATTCCTGCCAAACGACCCAATTCTGCTTCTACAGCAACATTGCGGGGATGTGCGTAATCAACAACCTGCTTTGTCAGCGCAATGTTCTCTTCGAAGGAAAGATGGGAAGCATCGATCATGACTGAGGTAAAACCACCATCGACACAGGATTTACAGAGCTCAAACGAATCACCATGGTCAAGATGCACTGCTATCGGCAGACCAGTTTCGATAATCGCTGCTTCAATCAGCTTCATTAAGTACGTATGATTGGCATATTTGCGAGCCCCAGCAGATACCTGCAAAATTAGCGGCGCATTCACTTCCTTGGCCGCTTCGGTAATCCCCTGTACAATTTCCATATTGTTTACATTAAAGGCGCCTATTGCATAACCGCCTTCATAGGCCTTTTTGAACATATCCTTTGTTGTTACTAACGGCATTCTATCCACTCCTATCCACTTTGTTAATAAAATATCATATTCATTCTATCAAAACCTTGTAGAAAATCAAGGTTAAAATTCTTCTGAGTGTATCCTTATGCAGATACAACTGGAATTTTACAGGTTTTTGTCTTCACTTGCAAAGCAATGAAGTATTCACTTCGGCCGCCAGCTTACGGCAAACGGCATCGGTTAATAAGAAAAAAACTAAACGCGGGAATACAATCTCAATTTTGAATCTGTATGTTTATTGATCTTTCGATAATTTGCTTCCCATTCTTCCAGACCAGTTTTATGTACTCATCATTTTCATCCAATATAAAGAAAGTGCACTGGGATTTAATGTCGATTCCCGTTCTGTCAAATATTTCTGACTGTATTATGTCCAACAGGATATCCATATACTCCATAGGCTTGTGGTTTGATTTAGCGGATATAAAAACCGGAAGATTTCCCTGGCTGTTGGGTCTCATTACAGCAACATGGACACTTCCGGGATCGAGATTGTTACCGGTTGGATATAACATATCCCTGTCGAAGATGGGTATATACATAACAGACCTCCCATATAAGCTGTAGGTTTTAATGTCGATATCAGTTTATCATGAATCCATATCCGGGTAAAGTGTTTTATAGACAAAATAGAGTCTGTTAACCCGCATCAAATACTGCTCGGTTTCTTTATAGGGTACATTTTTTATTTTTAAATCCTCCCAGACAATTGCACCAGAATCAATCCAGCCCGAAACAGTTCCCTCTCCTGCATTATAAGCTGCCAGGGCCAATTCAGTGTTTCCTTTGAACCTTTTCATCAGATAGGATAAATACCAGCACCCGAAGCGGATATTGGTTTCAGGAACCTTCAAATCTTCTGGTGAAAAGTCCTGGACTTCCAGCATGGAGGCGATCCAAATTCCTGTATTTTCGGTAATCTGCATCAGACCGACTGCACCTTTAGGCGATACTACCTTTTCCCTGAATCCGCTTTCAGTTCTAATAACAGCATAAACCAGTGCCGTCTGTAGCTGATGTTCTTCTGCATATCGTTCCACAAGCAATGCGTGAGGCGTAGGAAACATATTCCTGAAAATCGCAGGTGCCAGGATGGAAACAAGGATAAACAAAAGGAGAATGACTGTGATATAAAAAAGCCTGTTTTTATGACGGGCAAATTTGCTCATGTAATAATAATCCTCGTATCTTCGTCTTCAAGTCTTCAACTGTACCATTGTTATATATTATTTTGTTGGCAATGGATTTATACTTGTCTTCTGACATCTGGGTCCGAATGCGTTGTATAGCCTCGTCGTATGAAAAACGATTCCTTCTCATGATACGCTTAATCCTGATATCTTCCGAAGCTACAACCACCCAAACTGTATCGACAAGATCCAAAAAACCGTGTTCTATTGGGACAATTGCTTCAACGACAACCAGTTCAAAGCCCGCTTTTCGGTATTCTTCCAGTGTTTTTCCTATTTCTTCAGCAACGATACCATGTGTGATTTCGTTCAGGTATAGCAATTCTTTTTCATCGTTAAAAACAATGTCTCCCAGCTTTCTGCGATCGATCCGGCCCTGTAAATCCAGGATGTCTCCCCCAAAATGCTCAATGATTCGTTTATATGCTGGCATATTCGGTTCTGTAATTGATTTTGCGACTTCATCGGCAAAAATAACCTTTGCACCATATTCCTTAAGAATTCGTGCAGCCGTACTCTTTCCCGATCCGATCCCTCCAGTGATGCCAATTACCTTCAATTCACACACTCCAATCCGGTGTACAGGTTTTACGGATGAATTTATCAAAGTGTCAGAAGCGGTTCGTCCTTTCCTTAAGCAGCTCTTTACCTATCGGCGGCGTGATGAATTCCACCTTTACTTTACCTGGTACCAATTTTCTCCGATTCGGACATCGGCAACCAACGGGGCCCTCAAAACAGCCGCTTCTTCCATGCATTTCTTCACAAGCGCTTTCACCTGTTCAAGCTCATCTTTCATTGTCTCAACCACCAATTCATCGTGGACCTGTAAAATTAACCTGGATTTGAGCCCGGAATTCTTCAGCGCTTCATATACCTTTACCATTGCAATTTTAATGATATCAGCGGCACTACCTTGAATGGGTGTATTCATAGCAACCCGCTTTCCAAAAGAACGCTGGTTAAAATTCTTCGATGCCAGTTCGGGTAATTGCCTTCTACGGTGAAATATGGTCTCGACAAACCCCTGCTCCTGTCCGATGCGAACAATCTCATCCATATATAACCGTACCTTTGGATACTTGTCAAGATACCCGGTAATATATTTTTTGGCTTCTTTGCGGGTGATACCAAGATCACGGGATAGCCCAAAATCACTGATACCATAGACGATGCCAAAATTTACGGCCTTGGCCCTTCTACGCAGTTCCTCCGTCACTTGTTCAGGCTCAACCTCGAACACCAGGGCTGCAGTAGTCGTATGAATATCCTCGCCATTGACAAACGCATTTATCAAAGCTTCATCTCCGGTGATATGCGCCAAAACGCGCAGTTCGATTTGGGAATAATCAGCATCCACAAATAACGCTTCCCCGGTAGATGGGATAAAAGCCTTACGGATCTTCCTGCCCATGTCAAGGCGGATCGGAATATTCTGTAGATTCGGTTCGGTGCTGCTGATACGTCCGGTAGCTGTTACTGTTTGATTGAATGTGGTATGGATCTTTCCTGTTTCGGGGTTAATCACCTTTCCCAGACCCTCCGCATAAGTGGTTTTTAGTTTTGTCAGCTGCCGGTATTCGATAATGGCCGGAATCATCTCATGGCGGTCATAAAGCTCTTCGAGCACTTCCGCATCGGTTGAATACCCTGTTTTGTTCTTTTTAATGATGGGAAGATTCAATTTCTCAAACAAAATGACGCCAAGCTGTTTGGGCGAATTAATGTTGAAGCTTTCTCCTGCCAGCATGTAGATTGTTTTTTCAATTGTGTCGATACGCTGGGTAAGAGCTTGGTTGAATTCAGCCAACTTCGCGGCGTCCACACGGAAACCTTGATATTCCATGTTTGCCAAAACGGTAACCAAAGGAAGCTCTATCGTGTTATACAATTCTGTTTGCTGATGATCATCAATCACCTTTTGTTGCAGTTTCCACAAATCAAAAATGGCTCTGGCATTCTGTCCGCTTACCGAAGACAATTGTTCCAATGAGAGCTCGGAGTATTTCTTTTTTCCCTTTCCCGTTCCCTGAAGCCCTTCCAGTGACTCAATGGTACGGTTAAGATACTTGTACGACAAACCAGTGATGGGATAACTACTGCGAAGCGGCTCTATCAGGTATTCTGCTATCATCGTGTCAAAGACAAGCCCTTTTAGCTCAATATTGAACTTAAAAAGCCAGGTGATAAATTCTTTGATATGATGCCCTACTTTTTGGATATTCTCATTCTGCCACAATTCCTTCAAGTCTTCGGCGACAGCATCCTCAGGCAGGTTCGTTCCCGTGTTCAGCGCATATACTTTACCCTCTGTGCAGAGGGTCAGGCCCGAAAGTTGTGAACTGTAGGAATCTTCCTTATCTATCAGCTGAAGGATTACGATTGTTTTTTGATTGAGAAGCTCCGGGATATGCTCCTTAAGACCCTCTCTACTGATGATCGTAACCATGTTCAAAGTTGTAACTGTTTCTGCCAGTTCCTCTTCTTCGACAGCCAACAGGTTCATTCTTGAGATCAGGCTATCAAATTCCAATTTGCGGAACACCTGCAATAGCTCATCCCTTTTAATCTCAAGCCTTTTCAATTCTTCAATATTGGCACAGCATTGAAGATCTCTGAATATCGTTCCCAGTGTGCGGCTAAGATACGCCTGTTCCTTGTATTCGATGAGCGAAGCTTTCAGCTTTGGCCTGGTTATTTCATCAATATGCTCATAAACACCATCCATGGATTTATACGAAGATATCAGCCTTATTGCTGTTTTTTCTCCGACGCCCGGTACCCCGGGAATATTGTCTGATGGATCGCCCATAAGGCCTTTAACATCAATCATTTGTTCAGGAGAAAGACCATACTGGTCAATGATTGCTTGCTTATCATAAACCTTTGTATCTGTTTTACCCCTTTGGGTTGATGGCAGCAAAACGATGGTTTTATCACTGATAAGCTGAAAAGAGTCCCTGTCTCCGGTAAGAATCACAACATCAAGGTCCTCTTTCTCACCTTTTAACGACAGGCTTCCAATGATATCGTCTGCTTCATAGCCTTCCCTTTCGATGATAGGTATGTTCATTGCTGAAAGGACCTCCTTGAGCAATGGAAGCTGCATTGCAAGCTCATCCGGCATTCCCTTGCGCTGTGCCTTATAACCATCATACATTTCATGTCGGAAGGTTTTTGCCTTCATGTCAAACGCGACTGCAATATAGTCGGGCGACTGGTCTTCAAGATGCTTGTTCAAAATATTGACAAACGCAAACACCGCATTGGTATACAAACCCTGTGATGTTGTCAGCATCGAACCTCCCGAGAGACCATAAAAACCACGGTTAATAATACTGTTCCCATCTATCAGCATCAGTTTGCTCATATGTTCCTCCTCGCCAGGTTCGCTTCTTCTGAAAACTTCAGATATCAATAATGCATCATGACTCTATCCGAAGATCATGTTCTTTTTGGAATCGTAACACTATAGAATATCATAACCTATTTACCTGTTTGATGGAAGGAAATATTCAATTTTTTTGGGGAATTACGATTAAGACGATTAGGGTGGGATTACGCTTTCAGATCATTTGGTTTAGGCAGAAAAGTCCGAAATGTAAAGCTCCTCCAGGTACAGGAGGAGCTCGATAAATATTGGAGCATTCTGTTTTGTTTGGTTCGGT
Organism: Clostridiaceae bacterium; assembly: GCA_012522505.1. Taxonomy (GTDB): domain Bacteria; phylum Bacillota; class Clostridia; order DSM-8532; family DSM-8532; genus JAAYJG01. Next base: position 9,347 of record JAAYKJ010000232.1, on the reverse strand, counting down.
TCTTGTTGCCTATTCAACCGTTTGGATTAAAACCCTTATGTGCTCTGATTCTTCTTTCGCAGCGACTGATTGCACATCCATATCAGGAAAAGCCTCCTGCATCTCGCTAAGGAACTCCTGCCAAAGTACATCATTGGAATAGAACAGACTAATTTCTACATTCTGATCAAGACCACGGTAATAGTTATCCCGCACGGTTTTTAAAGTGCTTAGGTTCGGCGCATCGCCGTCTTCCAGTTTTTTCTGAATGGCCACGATGGAATCCAATGCCAGCTTCATATCTTCCACACGTATCGTTACCAAGGTATCCTTCCCCTCCAGACTGTTGTGAATTCCTTCATTGAAAGACATTGCCAACGCTCTTTTATCGACATTCACATGGCCGTCATCCACGATGTTTTCTCCTATATCGTCCACTTGGATGGGATCGTGCTCTGTTATTGATGATGAATTCATCGCTGTCTCCGCATCTTCTGCAAAGCCTACACTAAATTTATAGATGTTATTTTGTTGTGTCGTCATAGCGCCACCAGCAACCTGCTCAGGTGCTGCCGCTGGAGCAGCCATGCCCGAAGCGGAATCTTTCTGGACGCCAAAAAACCCCGAACGAATGACCAGCCCTAATGTGATGACCAAAACAAAACCAGCAGCGATTTGCGAAATGAATCTTATCTTTCCAACCCTGTTCCTTTTCGTTTCATTTTCCTCTTTTGCAGCTACAAGACGATCGTGCAGGGAGGTTTCAAAGTCTTCAGGCAAATCTTCTTCCAACTCATCAAAGACCGACAAGATTGACGTCATTAAAGCCAACTCATCAGAGCAGGCATCACACGCATTAATATGTGCTTCGAAAGCCTGGTTTTCTGCTTCTGTTAACTCCCCGTCCAGATAAGCTGACAGGTTTTCCAGACATAAATTACAGCTGTTCATGAATCCCCCCCCTTTCTATATAATTTGACGACATAATCTTTAAAATGTTCCGGCTTATTTAAAATAACCTGCTTTAATCCTTCTCGGGCTCGATTTATTCTTGACTTTACGGTCCCTTCGCTAATATTAAGGGTTTTAGAAATGTCTTTATAGGATAAATCCATTAATTCCCTCAGGACTAAAACCTGACGATGCTCTGGCGAAAGGGAATCCATTGCGCCTCTGACCAGCTGTTTCAGTTGCCTTTTTTCAGTTAGCTCGTCGGGCCCGGGTCCCTCCACAGGGAGCTGTATGGGGTTTTCATACTCACTGCCGACAGCCCCCTGCTCCATTGAAATAACAACCGCTCTATTTCTTTTCCGCAAAAAGTCAGTGCAAACATTCATCGTAATCCGATACAACCATGTTGAAAAGCTTGCATCACCGCGGAATTTCTTTATCGCAACAAACGCACGAACAAAAGCATCCTGGGCGAGTTCCTGGGCATCATCCGGGTTTTTCGTCATCCTAAGAGCAATATTGTACACTTTCTTCTGATGGGTTTTTATCAGCGTTTCGAAAGCATCAATATCTCCCCCAGCAGATAGCTCCACCAGATTTTTCTCTGCGGTATCCAACTTATAACCCCCTTTTAAACCGATTTTCAAATGCTCGTGGCGTGTTTCATCTTTCTATATTAATCCATCAACGGAAGCAAATGCTTTCAAGTCGAAAAATTAAGATTACCCGTTCCAACAGCTTTCGCTGAGTTACGTTCGCACCTATGCTTGAGATATAACTGTGCATAACGGAACTATACTGAACAGGTTCACGGTAATAATTGTAATCATACATTGTACACGATGCATGATTATTGTATAATAAAACTGTTTTGATTTCCATAACTATTTTATCTCAACAGAAGTGCTTGGCTTGCATTATGCTGCTATACCAATGCAGAGAAAGAGGGTTCGGTATAACATCAGCCTGAATATCCGTAGAACATGTGTAAACAAATCCTCATATGGGTAAAATCATAAGGGTAAAATGTATTACACAAAATTCCATTTTGAAAAGATTTATAGGAGTTAGAATGAAAAAAATAATCCATCATATTCGTTTATATATAGCGTTGTTCATTGCAAAAGGAGCAATCTTTTTTCTTCGCCTTTCTGGGTCAGGTGGTACAAGCCTGCCCGGAAAGCTGGCTTTGGCGATATATCCTGACATTCTTACCGTTCTTGCAAGGAAATACAGAATCATTATGGTCACCGGAACCAACGGTAAAACAACCACGTCCAGAATGATCGAACAGATCTTGAAGGAAAACCGAATTGATTATATCGCAAATAAATCTGGTGCCAACTTGTTAAGCGGTCTCACTACAACGCTGATTTCAGATGTGAAAATGAATCTGAAATCCCGTTCCCATACTGCGTTACTTGAAGTAGATGAAGCAGCGTTCAGATTGTCTTCAAAATATATGCATCCTGCTGTTCTGGTTGTTACGAATTTTTTTCGCGATCAGCTGGACAGGTTTGGAGAGCTTTACGCTACACTTAATGCCGTACGAGATGGTATTTCAAGGCTTCCAGACACTACCCTCATTCTGAATGCGGATGATTCCTTATGTGCATCCCTGGGCAAGGAAGTCCCCAACTCTGTGATTTATTATGGGATGAATAAGCTTGAGCTTCCTGCCGATGACACCTGGGTCGAAAGCCAGGATGCATCCTACTGCCTTTACTGCAAAGCAAAATATGAGTATCTTTTCCGGTCCTATAGCCACCTCGGACATTTTATCTGTCCGCAATGTGGCTACAGTCGGCCTGAGGCGTTGATACAGGTTGATAAAATCCTTTCTCTTTCAGGTGAATTTTCAAGGGCGATTTTTTATACGCCTTCCGGGTCCTTTACAGCACAAATCAATTTACCGGGCTTGTATAATGTCTATAATGCCCTTGCTGCGGTTTCCTTTTCCGAGGCTCTTGGTTTTTCCCACGAGAAAACCATCGAGGCACTGTCATGCTTTGAAAGCGGTTTCGGTCGGATGGAATCGATTTCCCTTGGGGAGAAAAGCATACAGGTGATTTTAATCAAGAATCCGACTGGTTTTAACCAGGTTCTCAGCTTTTTAAAGACTGTAGAAAACCCTGCGGCAATATCCTTCATAATCAACGACAAGCTGGCTGACGGCACGGATATATCATGGTTATGGGATGTAGGGTTTGAAGCCCTGGCAGAAATACAAGACAAAATATCCCGGTTTTTCGTATCGGGGATTCGTGCCGAAGATATGGCCGTGCGGTTGAAATATGCTGGAATTTTCACCGACCACATCACAGTTGAAAAGGATTACGGTAATATGCTGGATGATGCTCTGGAACATGTAAATTCAGGTGAAACGCTGTATATCCTTCCCACCTATACTGCCATGCTGGATATTCGCAAAATACTGAAAAAGCGGTTCCACTTAAAAAACTTCTGGCAATAAATTTCAAAAGAGAGGTATTTTGAAAGGAAGTCTCATATGTATCAGATATCCATTTGCCACCTATATCCCGATCTGCTGAACCTGTATGGGGACCATGGCAACATCCAGGCCCTGAGAAAGCGCATGGAATGGCGCGGAATTGATGTTTCGGTTCATTCTGTTTCCCTGGGCGAACCCTTTGATCCAGAAGCTCACGACATCGTCTTTATCGGAGGCGGTCAGGATTATGAGCAGGATATTCTACTCAACGATTTGCTGAATCAGAAAAAAGAGGCCTTATTTCATGCAGTTGAAGGCGAAACCGTTTTCCTGTGCATATGCGGGGGTTATCAGCTAATGGGCCGTTATATCAAAACCGGTTCAGGCAGGGAAATGGAATGCCTTGGTGCTTTGAACCACTGGACGATCAGTGGCGACAAACGCTTGATCGGTAATCTTGTGTTTTCGGTTGAAGGTCTCAAACAGCAACCAGATGGCTATATCGTAGGCTTTGAAAATCATTCGGGGAAAACCTATCTGGGAGAAGGTGTAACACCTTTAGGTAAAGTTGTGCATGGTTTTGGAAACAACGGAGAAGATGGGTATGAAGGTGCCCGGTATAAAAACGTATATTGTACTTATTCACATGGCAGCCTGCTTCCGAAAAACCCAGGTCTGGCGGATGAACTGATCACGCTTGCGCTGAAACGGAAGTATCCGGACTTTGTCTCTTTACAGCCGCTTAATGATTCGCTTGAAACCAACGCCCGCATAAGCCTAATCAAACGGTTCACAAGGAAATAAAAATTGTGCTTTAATAAACTCCTGCCAAGACTAGCAGGAGTTTATATGATGAATTATGGTAATAAAATCGCTATGCTATATTCAGTGATATCGATCAATAAGCGGTTCTTGCTTTAGAACTCCGCATGATTAACAGTACGTGGAAAAGGAATGACGTCCCGGATATTCTGCATTCCGGTGATGTACATCAATGCCCTCTCAAAGCCAAGCCCAAAACCAGCATGCTTTGTTCCTCCAAACTTTCTTAGTTCCAGATACCACCAGTAATCTTCAACACTAAGGCCTAAATCCTTAATTCTCTGTAAAAGAACATCATGTCTTTCTTCACGCTGGCTTCCTCCAATGATCTCACCTACGCCGGGAACCAGCAAGTCCATAGCTGCCACAGTTTTTTCATCATCATTTAAGCGCATGTAGAAGGCCTTGATCTCTTTCGGGTAATCCGTAACAAATACGGGTTTCTTAAACAGTTTTTCAGCCAAATAACGTTCATGCTCGGTTTGCAGATCACATCCCCAATAAACGGGATACTGAAATTGTTCCGATACCTTTTCAAGATGCTTTATCGCTTCGGTATAGGTGATATGTTCAAAGCTTGAATTCCGAACATGCATCAGCCTGTTGAACAGCTCCTTGTCAATAAACTGATTGAAAAAATTCATATCCGCTTCAGCATTCTGCATCACATAGTCAATAATACTTTTCAGCATGTCTTCGGCCAATTGCATATTATCTTTCAGATCGGCAAATGCAATTTCGGGTTCTATCATCCAGAATTCGGCTGCGTGGCGCGCCGTATTGCTGTTCTCAGCCCTGAAAGTAGGCCCGAAGGTGTATATCTTTCCAAATGCCATCGCATAGGCTTCCCCAGCCAACTGGCCACTGACCGTGAGGTTTGTTTCCCGGTTAAAAAAATCCTTCGAAAAATCAATCTCACCCTTATCATTTCTGGGTGGCTCATTCAGATCCAAGGTGGTGACGCGAAACATTTCACCAGCGCCTTCACAATCACTGCCGGTAATAATGGGTGTATGAACATAGATAAAGCCATTTTCCTGAAAAAACAGGTGAATCGCATGGGCCAGCAATGATCTTACCCTGAATACAGCGGAAAAGGTATTCGTTCTTGGTCGTAAATGTGCAATGGTCCTTAAATATTCAAATGTATGCCTTTTCTTTTGCAATGGATAATCCGGCGTTGAGGCACCTTCGATAACAATGGCAGACGCTTTGAGCTCAAAAGGCTGCTTCGCTTGCGGCGTTTCAACAACCACTCCCGTAATCTGCAGGCTGCTGCCTACGTTCAGCTTGGATATTTCGTCAAAATTGGGCAGTGTGTTTTCAAAGACGATTTGTAGATTCTTAAAGCAGGAACCATCATTGATCTCAATAAACCCAAATGTTTTGGATACCCTAATCGTGCGAACCCATCCGCATACAACCTGCTCTTTGCCCGAATGCTCGGAAATATCTTTAAATAAATGTCTGACTTCGATTCTCTTCATGATTCCATCTCCTGTTAATACAGATTCAATCGTTTTCATGCTCATTTTCACCTATTATACCATGAATCCATGAAAATCATAAGATATTCTCTCTGCGCAACCGGGGCAGACGGGTATCGCTTTTTTTATTCCAGCTCGCTGTTAATTACTTCAAAATACTCACCCTGCCAGTTCCGGAAGGTTGCTTTTTCTTTTCCGAGACACAGCAGGTAGTTCGGCATAATCGGAGTTTTGCCCAGCCCTTTCGGTCCATTGATAATGTACGTTGGGATGGCCATGCCGGAGGTTCTTCCACGAAGGCTTTCTACGATTTCCAGCCCCTCCTCGATTTTTACCCAGAAATGACTGGTTCCTTTTACCGTTTTCGGATGGAAAATATAATAGGGCTTTACACGGCATGTTAGCAATTGCTGGTTCAGTTTTCTGACGACAAATTTGTTATTGTTTACGCCATTCAACAATACCATCTGATTTCCCAGCGGAATCCCGGCATCGGCCAGTATTTCACATGCTTGTTTAGCCTCCGGGGTAATTTCTCTTGGGTGATTGAAATGCGTATTAACAAAAATGGGATGGAATCGCTTCAGGATGTTTGCAAGGTTTTTCGTTATTCTCTGCGGAAGCGTAACGGGCGTGCGGCTGCCTAAACGGATGATTTCAACATGGGGAATGGCCCTAAGTTCACCAAGCATCCAAGATAGCATCTCATCCGAAGCCATAAAGGCATCGCCACCGGTAATCAATACATCCCGGATCTCCTTGTTCTCTCTGACATAGTGAATGGCTCTTTCTATTTTTGATCGAGGGACAACCGTATCGTTTTCCCCAATTAACCGGCGTCTCTGACAGAACCGGCAAAACATGCCGCATACATTGGTAATTTTGATGATAAGCCTGTCCGGATAGCGGCGTGTAATAATATCGTGGATGGCATGTCCCTTCTCATTCATCGGATCCAACTCGCCCAGCTCATTCAATTCAATGCAAGATGGAATGGACTGCTTTTTGATGGGACATTCCGGATTCCCCGGCTCAATGACCGAAAGATAATATGGTGATATAGCAAACCGGTATTTTTCAGCTATTTCATTAACATGATCAACTTCCTGTTCCGGCAGCGAAATCAGCTCTGCCAAGCCTTTCGAGCTTGTAAACCGGTTGTTCATCTGCCAATGGTAATCCTGATAATCCTTTTCGGTTGCATTTAAGTATTGCAGTATTTTTTTCTTCTGATACTTAATTTTTTCATAGTCCTCAACACCCGTCATGATCTGCGATTTTATTGCTTCATAATCGTCTATCTCACCCTTAAGCTGCTCAAAACGATGGTTCAGGGCTACGTTGTTGGAATAAGTCATCTTTCAACCTCACTTTCTTTATTTATATATTTATGAAACTAAAGCAACAACTCGAATATAGAAATTGCGCTTTTGTACAAGGATTGGCTTGCATAGGCTACTAGGTAAACCCGAATGAACTGGTAAAGATATGCAATCAGCAGGTTGTTGCAAGAAATATCAGCACTACATGAGTAATTTCAAAAGGCAGGAACTATCCTCTTACAATTGAAGAACCAACCGCTGGGCATTCTTTGTTGGTTTGAACATACAGGTACCGTAAAAATACTACAAGACTGTTCGGAACGGTAGATCCGAAATACAGCCAATTACAGAACAACGTAACACGTTGAAATTAAATAGATAGATATTAATCTCCAAATTATTTTAACATAAAAGAACTAACTGCGCAAATATCGGAAATAAACCTTCCTTAAAACTCATTGAGAAGATGCCATTGATATGTTATCATGAGGTATAGATATTTGGAGGGATATTGATGAGAATTTCAACAAAAGGAAGGTATGCACTCCGGATGTTTCTTGACCTTGCAGTACATCAAAACGATGGCTATGTTTCACTGAAGGACGTTGCAGAACGCCAAAATATCTCAAAGAAGTATCTTGAACAAATCGTCCCCATCCTGAATAATACCAGTTTTTTGGTTGCAAGCCGTGGTCCTCAAGGCGGGTATCGTCTTGCAAAATCTCCGGAAGAATACACTGTAGGAGAAATTCTGCGCTTAACAGAAGGTAGATTGTCTCCTGTTTCCTGCCTGGATCAAGAGCCCATTCAATGCGACCGCAGTGAAGAATGCCTCACCCTTCCTGTTTGGCAGGGACTAAACCGCGTGATAAACGAATATCTTGACGGGATCACGCTTCAGAATATTCTGGACAAACAGGTATCCTTTCATAACAGTGATTCTACCATTTGAACTACCACTGCATTGGAACTGCAAAGCCCCGTTATGTTTCCCAAATAACATAACAGGGCTTTTACTATCTCCATCATCAGGAAAAAACCTTACTTCACCGCCTCAAACGCAGCATCCAAAGCAGCAATCAGATCTTCCACCTTTTCAATACCGATTGAAAGCCGAATCGTATTCGGTTTTATGCCGGGCTTCAGCAGCTCCTCGCCAGTCAGCTGTGAGTGGGTCGTGCTTGCTGGATGAATTACAAGGGATTTAACATCAGCAACATTTGCAAGGAGTGAGAAGATCGCCAGATTGTCGATAAACTTCTGTGCAGCTTTACCATCACCTTTAATCTCAAACGTGAAAATAGAGCCCCCCCCGTTCGGAAAGTATTTTTTGTAAAGCTTATGGCTTGGTTCACTGTCAAGCGAAGGATGATGCACAGCCTCTACTTGCGGATGCTTTGACAGATAGTTTACGACCTTCAGTGCATTTTCAACATGACGCTCCACACGAAGAGAGAGGGTTTCAAGCCCTTGAAGGAAGAGAAATGCATGGAATGGAGAGAGGGCTGAACCAGTATCACGGAGCACAATCGTGCGCACATAGGTAATAAATGCTGCCGCTCCTGCAGCGTCTGTGAAGGAAACACCGTGATAGCTGGGATTTTCCTCCGAAATCCATGGATATTTGCCCGAACCTTTCCAGTCAAAATGACCTCCGTCAACAATAACCCCTCCGATGACGGTTCCATGTCCACCGATAAATTTTGTTGCGGAATGAACGACAATGTCCGCACCATATTCAATCGGTCTGACCAAATAAGGGGTCGCAAAGGTAGAATCGACAACCAATGGTATCTTATGGTTATGCGCGATTTTGGCTACTTCCTCGATATCAATAATGTTGGAATTTGGGTTTCCGAGCGTTTCAATGAATATCGCTTTTGTATTTTCCTGAATCGCTTCTTCAAATGAGCCTTCAATGTCGGGATCCACAAATGTTGTGGTTATACCGGATGATAGTGGTAGTGTATGTGCAAGTAGATTGTATGTACCACCGTAAAGCGTCCTGGCGGCGACAATGTGTTCACCACTGCTTGCCAGTGCCGAGATCGTACCATTAATCGCAGCTGCACCGGAGGCAACCGCAAGGGCAGCTATGCCATTTTCCAAAGAAGCAATCCTTTTCTCGAAAATTTCCTGCGTTGGATTGGTCAGCCTGCTGTAAATGTAGCCTGTATCCCGCAGACTGAAAAGATCTGCGGCATGCTGTGAATTGTGGAAGACGTAAGAAGTGGTTGCATAAATAGGAACGGCTCTGGCATTTGTTGAGCAGTCAGCTTGTTCCTGGCCCACATGGATCTGCTTTGTTTCAAAGCCCCAAGTTTTTGAATCCTT
>JAAYKJ010000231.1 GCA_012522505.1 Clostridiaceae bacterium | reverse complement strand
TTTGTTGGCTTTGGTGTTGATGTCGGCGTACTGGTAGGTTTTTCAGTTGAACCCGGATTGCTGGAGGGCCTTGGGGTTGATTGATCCTGCGTATTCCCCTGATTTGAATATGCGATGTGTCCGCCTTTTGCAATGGTCACTTGCTTTGGTTTTTGATCCATTTTGACCCCACCAGAAGCAATTACCGCATGCTTGATATTTTTCCCGCCGGTTATGTTCGCTTCGGCATACAGGGTCATTTTTTCGATAACCGTACCATTCTTCGCAGTCAGCGTGGTTCCGGTTGCTTCATTGTTTACAACGAAATTCCCAACTGTGCCGGTTTCCAGCATCACGTTAGCCTGGGGTGCTTCCACGGTTATATCATCAAAATCGCCCCTCAGAACAATTTCCATTCCGTTGGCCGCCCCGGCGATTTGGATATTCCTAAATCCTGATCCCGTCAGACCCTTCTCCGACAGAACCGAATTCCGGCATACCGTCACCGTTCCTACCTCGGTGAGGCCTTCGGCCGTTATCGTTACTTTTCCCACTTCATTCAAAACCAGAACATCCTGCTCTAAAAGCGTATCCATCAATGAAATGCCTTCAATACTTCCTGCGATAATGGTTCTTCCCTTCACCGCTACGCCAATAAGCTGTATCGTGTCTGTGCCGATACCCTCGGTCAGGTATAAATCTCCTTCAATATATGTATCCTTCAGGGTTACACCCGGTGACGATATCACCATGTTCCCGGGTACCACCCTGGTATAGGTTCCGCTTGTGTTGATCAGCTCTCCCATCACATTGTCGATCATCTTCACCGCTTCACATCGGCTGAGATTGGCCTTCGGTGCGAACAGGTTGCCTGGCCGTCCGGTCACATAGCCCTTCTTGGTCATCGTACCGACCGAGCCCAGTGCCCATTCGGCGATCTGCCCTACATCCGAATATTTCAATGCGGCATCGAGGTGATCCCCTGCCAGTGAAAAGGCCCGGGCTAAAATAACCGCCGCTTCCTGTCGGCTGATTACCACCTCCGGGTTCATGTTTCCGTTGTTATCACCGCCGATAATCCCTGCCTGGTAAGCCTTCGCAATCTCTGCGGCATACCATGCCCCTGCTTTTACATCCGGAAAGCTTTTTTCCGATGCTTGTTGATATCCGAATATGCGGTTTAGAAGGGTTACAAATTCGGCTCGGGTAATGTTGTCATTCGGGCCAAAACGGCCGTCGCCATAGCCCTTTGCCAGACCCTGGTTCACCCATTTTCGGATCACCACTTCGGCCCAATGGGCTTTGATGTCCATCAACTCCTCCTGGCTTGATGCAGAAGAAATTGCGGACGGTAATGAAAACAATGCGCACAGGATGCATATGTTTAAGGCCTAAGAAAAAACGCGCACTGCTTTATTTTTTTCTCCATGAACCATAAACCGCATAGTATCATACCTCCAAAAACATTTGATATTGCAGGTTCCACTTGTGATGGTTATGATAAGACAAAATCTATAATTGCAATTATGGTTGTTTGTCATCACAAACAATCGCTGCTGCTGTTGTTATAAGGCCACAACCATGAGTGAGATGATATAAAACCATGTGAGAAAGAATAGTAAAAGATACACAGCAAGGATGTCTTCAATGATGAACTATAATGAATGATATTATTTTTCAAGTACTACTAATAATTTGCATTTATGCCTACTGTCTCTTCAAAATAGCACACACTCATTGCTCTTGTCAATCCAAATTTCGACCGAAAAAGCGATATCTCAAGATATATTGGGTGTGAACAGTAACGAACCACTTACAAATAGAACGGTTTAATGCATTTAATCATTTGTAGATAGAAATTTGCTTTTGTCTTAATCAGAGTAATACAAAAATCATTCTGTGCCTATGTGCTTTTGAATTCATTCTTTCCATTTCTACTATAAAATGATACAATTAAGGTAGTAAGCAGGGAGAAAAAAGTAATGTGTAACAATACTTACATAAACAATGAAAATGATGTAACCTATAAATCATTCCTTACGCATAAACAAACTTTTCTTGAATTGTTAAAAGGGTTTGTCCGTGAGGATTGGGTAAATGAAGTATCTGAAGACGGGCTAAGTCTGGAAAACCATAGCTTCATTTTAAATGATTTTCAGGAGCGCGAAGCGGACATCATATATAAAGCAAAAATTAATGGGCTTGATGTATACTTTTATATACTGCTGGAATTACAATCCACCGTGGATCATACGATGCCCTTCCGTTTACTGGTATATATGACGGAACTGTGGAAAAGGGTTTTTGCCGATTCTGATGAAAATGAAAGAAAAAGGAAAGACTACAGGCTACCTGCAATAATACCAATGGTACTGTATAATGGCAGTAAAAGCTGGACAGCAGTCAATAACTTTTTAGAATATCAAACCGGATACAAATGCTTTAAGAATAATCTACTGGGTTTCCGGTATATATTGATCGATATCAGTAGTTATAGCGAATCAGAATTATATGAGATTGGAACACTGATATCATCCATATTTATGTTAGATCAGGATGTTGATCATGAAGAGTGGATAAAAAGGTTTTATAAGCTTATTAAGATTGTGCAGAGATTTAGCCGGGAGCAGTTTGTTAAATTTAAAAGGTGGGTATATAAAATATCACACAGGAATGTCCCTGATATCAAGAGAGAAGAGCTTTCAAAGATAATTGAGGAAGCCGATCTGTTGGAGGTGGAAAAGATGGTAATGAATCTTGAGGTAAACATGAGAAAATGGATGAATGAAGCAAAGCAGGAAGGCAGGCAGGAAGGTAGGCAGGAAGGTAGGCAGGAAGGTAGGCAGGAAGGCTTTGAAGAAGGCTTGTATGTTGCCGCAAAAGCACTTATTCAATCTGGAAAGACGATTGACGAGGCCTCAGGTTTACTTAAGCTTCCGAAGAAAATAATGGATAGAATTAAAAATGAACAGTGAACTCGTTCAGCTGAAGCTGAACATCCAACGTTTTTACAAAGTAAAATACGTAATGGCGTTTTTTCGTAGGTGACATACTCCCACCACCTAAAGAGGTGGGGGCTTCTTGGGACGTACCGGCTATCGCCGGTATAATTACCAAGCTATCCCCATTCGTCCAATGGTTCTTTCTTCTATTCCAAGTATACGGCAACCTTCATTTCTTATGTTGATGGCTGCGTTTACATCACGATCCAGTACTGCTCTGCATTTTTTGCATTGCCACTTCCGGTCGGATAGAGTCAATTCTTTGTTTTTCTCTCCACATACATGGCACATCTTGCTGGACGGATACCACTTGTCTATTACAACCAACGATTTTCCCTGTTCTGCGAGTTTATATGCCAGAAAGGTTTTGAACATCCCAAATCCATTATCGTTTGTTGCCTTTGCCAAATGCAATCCCTGTGCCATCCCCCTCATGTTCAGATCTTCTATTACAACTGCATCACAGGCATTGGCTATCTGCCTGGACAGCTTATGCAGGAAATCTTTTCGCTGATTCGCCACTTTCTCATGAAGCCTGGCGACTTTCAGTCTCTGCTTTCTTCGGTTTTCTCCTCCTTTCTTCCTTCCGGACAGTTTGCGTTGTGCTTTATTCAGCTTTTCTTCTGTCTGCCGATAAAATCCAAGATAATCCGGTCTGTTTGATTCACTGTCCACATACAGTGCTTTTGAAGAGTAGTCCAAACCCAATACTTTTTCTGCTGGTGTTACCGGCCTTATCTTTTCTTCGTATTCCACCAGTATGGATATGTAATACTTCCCGCTTGCGCTTTCCCTTATCGTTGCTGATTTGATGATCATGTTTTCCGGTATCTTTCTGTGGAATTTTATCTTCATGTCCTTCAGCTTCGGAAGCCGGATGGTTCTATCGTGGGCTTTGGGGTTGATTGACCATTGCCCTGGTTTGAGTGATATGCGATTGTCTGCCCACCTTCTGCAATTGTCACTTGCTTTGGTTTTTGATCCATTTTGACGCCGCCCGAGGCTATCACCGCATTCTTTATCATGTTTCCTCCGGTAACTTGGGCTTCAGCATACAGGGTCATTTTTTCAATAGCCGTACCATTTTTTGCCATAAGCCTAGCTTCGGCTGCTTCCCCGTCGACAACCAAATTCCCGACTGTGCCTGTTTCCAGTGTCACAAGCGCTTGAGATGCTTCCATGGTTATTTCATCAAAATCGCCCTTCAGAACGATTTCCTTACCGTTAACCGTACCGGCGATTTGGATATTCTTAAACCCCGATCCCGTCAGACCCTGCTCCAACAGAACCGCATTCCGGAATATTGTCATCGTACCTACTTCGGTGAGGCCTTCCGCCGTTATTGTTACTGTTCCTTCTTCATTAAAAACCAGAACGTCCTGCTCCAAAAGTGTGTCTGTTAAGGAAATGCTTTCAATGCCGCCTGCGATAATGGTTTTCCCCTTTACCGCTACGCCAATAAGCTTTATCGTATCCTTTCCGATTCCCCCGGTCAGGTATAAATCACCTGCAATATATGTATCCTTCAGGGTTACGCCCGGTGACGATATCACCATGTTTCCGG
>JAAYKJ010000230.1 GCA_012522505.1 Clostridiaceae bacterium | reverse complement strand
TCGCATTAATATTATGCTCCCTGATTACTCTGCTTATCTCGTTAACGACCTTGTCCTTGTCGCCGATGGCACCATTTTTGATACAGCCCTTGGGCGTATCCCCGATGCCATAGTTTAGAACCACAAGAGAATCATTTTTTGACTTTTTTACCTGAACAATCTTCAGGTATCGAAACCCAATATCAATAGATATGTACCCGTTGCTAAAAAAATCTAAAATTGCCATAATACTAATGCGTACCCCCTTCTATCAGTTTACTACCAGCAGTTTGTTCAGTGCATTTGGGTCGATTGCATACTGGTATGCATCCTCGTATGTTATTAAACCTTGCTTAAACAGTGAAGCAATACAACTATCCATGGAGTGCATACCAAATTCACTTCCAGTGTGTATGCTGCTGTTTATCTGCGCTACTCTGGATTCCCGGATCATATTTGCAATAGCCGGGGTTATTGTCATCACTTCCGTTGCGACCACACGACCGTTATTATCAAACCTTCTGATCAACTGCTGGGAAATGATCCCAACCAATACCGTTGATAGCTGGCTGCGAACCTGTGACTGCTGGTGGGGCGGAAAGACATCGATGATTCTGTCGATTGTTTTTGCCGCACCAAGGGTATGCAGTGTTGAAAACACAAGATGTCCTGTTTCTGCAGCGGTTAATGCTGTAGCGATGGTTTCCTGGTCACGCATTTCACCGATGAGGATAACATCGGGGTCTTCTCTTAAAACTGCACGCATCGCATTCGAATAGGTTTTTGTGTCTGCTCCGATTTCCCTTTGGTTGATAATGCTCTGATTGTGCCTGTGCAGGTACTCTATTGGGTCTTCTATGGTAATGATGTGACAGCGTTTGATGTTATTGATATAGTCTATCATGGATGCCAGTGTTGTGGATTTACCGCTACCGGTAGGGCCTGTGATCAATATCAGACCTCTTTGCTTTTCTGCCAGAGAATATAACACATTAGGAAGCCCAAGCTCTTTAATCTCGGGAATTTTTGTGTTGATCACCCTGAAAGCCAAAGCGTAGGAGCTTCTTTGCCTGAAGATGTTTGCCCTGAACCTTGCAACACCGGGAACCGTATACGCAAAGTCGATTTCTCCTTCTTCGATCAGGAACTCAACCTGTTCCTTCGTCAGGCACTCCTTTGCCATCGCCAAGCAGTCTTCCTTGGATAGCTTATTGTCATCCAAAAAATACAAAGTACCATGTTTACGGATAACAGCCGACAACCCTGAACAAAGGTGCAGGTCGGAGGCTCCTTTTTCTACTGCCTGTTCCAGGTAATACTTTAGTTCCATCGGTTCTCCTTTAATCTCTTATTGATACAACACTTAGCATTTCTTCTAAAGATGTTACCCCGGACAAAACCAGGCGTGAGCAATTGCTTGCCAGTGTCTTCATGCCGTTTTTCAAAGCGACCTCTTTCAACTGTCCTGTGGTAGCACCAGCGGATATGAGTTCTTTTAGCTCATTGGTAATCGTAAGAATCTCATAAATAGCTATTCTACCTTTATATCCTGAATCATAGCAGGCAGGGCAGCCAACCTTTCTGTAAAGCTTGATGTCATCATCAATGCTTAAAAGTTTTGCTTCCCTTTCACCTGCTGTGTATTCTTCTTTACACTCATTACAAAGCCTTCTAACCAGCCGCTGCGCGACAACGCCAACCAGTGATGAAGCGATGAGGAATGGTTCCACGCCCATGTCAACCAACCGGTTGATGGAGCTGATGGAGTCATTCGTATGTAAGGTACTTAACACAAGGTGTCCGGTTATGGCTGCACGGATGGCTATTTCCGCAGTTTCTCCGTCTCTGATCTCCCCTACCATGATTATGTCAGGGTCCTGCCGCAGGAAAGAACGAAGAGCATTTGGGAAGGTCATACCAGCCTTTGTGTTTACCTGAACCTGGTTAATGCCCCGAATGGTAGCTTCCACAGGATCTTCAACGGTGAGAATATTAATGGTTGGTTTGCTTAGTTCCCGTAGTGCAGTATATCAGGTGGTGGATTTACCGCTTCCGGTAGGCCCTGTAACCAGAACAATCCCGTGGGGGTTGTCCAGGATAGCATCGAATTTTTCCAAATCGTCATCAAAGAAACCAAGCTCGTTCTTCGATTTGTTAAAGCCTTCCTTATCGGCGATACGGATAACAACCTTTTCACCGAACATGGTGGGTAAAACAGATACACGAAAGTCGTAGTTTCTGTTGTTGATTTTTAGTGCGACCCTGCCATCTTGGGGCAGACGCTTCTCTGCAATGTTCAGCCCGCTGATGATTTTTACCCTGGCGACAAGGATCTGCTGCAGTTCCTTATCATGCTTCATGATCTCTACCAGCTGCCCGTCAATTCTGAACCTTACCATGACGCAATCTTCATAGGCTTCAATATGTATATCGCTGGCGCCTTTGTCGATAGCGTTTTTAAAGATCATGTTAAGCATCCTGACAATAGGCGCGTTTTCCACATCACTGATGTTGACTGTAGTTTCGGCTGTTTCCTTCTTTAGAACTTCGAATTCGATTTCTTCTTTTACCTTTTCCATTTCTTCTTCGAAGTTCGCTGGGGTAATTTTTATTTCTTCAGCAGGTTCCACACCAAGCTCTGGTTCTTTGTAGTATACCGGTATCATTTCGCTTATCTGGACGGAATCTGCCAACATGGGTTTAATCTCATTCCCTGTTTCCAGACGGAGATCGTCGATGGCAAACATATTCAGCGGGTCGCTCATGGCCACCGTTAAAACACCGTCTTCCAGATTAACAGGAATGAGATGGTATTTCAATACAATTTTTCGGGATACAAGTGATATGATCTCTTCTGGAACTTCAATGCCTTCCAGATTGATGTAGGAAACACCTATCTGAGATTCCAGGTGTTTATATAGCTGATCCCTTGTGATAAAACCTTCCTGTATAAGGATGGAGCCAATAACATCCCCGTTGTTCTTCTGAATTTCCAGGGCTTTATCCAATTGATTCTCATCGATCTCTCCTTCTGAAAGAAGGATCTGACCGATTCTTTCGCGGAAAATGGCACCATCGGTGATTGTCTTTTTGGGTTTAGGAGGAGGTACAGGCGCTTCCACCTTTTCGGGTGTGAAGACTTCATTCAATTTAATTTGTAACAGTTCATCATCAACCATAACGGGTTGAATGGTCATGGATGTCATTAAGTGGGCAC
>JAAYKJ010000028.1 GCA_012522505.1 Clostridiaceae bacterium | reverse complement strand
ATTTCTTCATCATAGAGCAGTCTGTCAATAACTTCACCCAAAAATGCGGCGAAAATGTCTTTGGCAGGGGACAAAAGGGCGTCAGCCGTACTGCCGTAATAGGTGCTGATCAGATATGAAAAAGCCTGATCGCCGAACCATTTTATCCACTCAGCATAGAAGAGCATATTATCCAGTTCTGCGGCAATCTGCTCATATTCGGCAGCATCCTTTGTATAATAGATAATGGCATCATGGCAGATTTTGCGCGTTACAAGGCGCAGCTCGGCTGTTGACATTTTTTTGCCGTTTTCCCTGAGCAGTCTGGCTATTTCCGGGCTGAGACCGCCTACTTTGCCGACGATTTTTTTCATGTTGGCAAAGGCTTCATCCCAGCCGGCCAGCGGTCCGGGTCCTCCGCCTAAGAGACGAATCGGTAGATCCAAGGTGTATTCTTCCTGACCATAGGCACAGGATATTGGCAAGGTCAGGTAATAGGGTTTACCTTTCTCCTCTACCAGAGCTTCCTGGGGAGCAAATTCATATGCTTTCGAGTTGCCCTGGGTTTCCCGAATGGTATACCGAAATCTCTCTGCCAGATGGGCAGTGCGTTCATCCGTTCCTTTTAAGTCTCCGAAAGCAGGACTGAAATCTTCGGGATCGAGAACACGGACGGTGCGTCTCCCATCATCCCTCTGCTCAGGCACGACAAAGTCCAGAACAAAATCCGTTGGCACTACGTCGCCCCATTCGTCTGTAGCCTCCTGATCAAGGGCGTCGATTAAGAAATAACCCTTGTCATCAAACTTTACCTCTCGAATGGAAAGCCCTTCCGGATAAAGCTCTAATTTTACGTTTTCCTCCGCCTTTTCCTTGTCGTTTTCAGCCAGGATACCAATCCCAAACATTAGCTTGACAGTTTGAGGCGTTTCCGGCTTGCCGCTGAGGTTCTTTACTTTGAGCAGGTATCTTGTTTCATTTGCTTCTTCTGTTTCTTCCAGTTTACAACTTAGAGGGACATCCTCCGCCACATCCAGGCATACTGAGGTCGGCTTTTCTAGAAAATCATGCAGTATAACCGGAGTTTCATAAACCTCTCCATCTCCTAAAAGCATAGGCAGAGTCATAGTCAGATAATGTCCCTGCTCTGGGAAATAAATACGGGGCTTCCCGACTAAGCGGAAGGTGACATTATTCTGGAAGGAACCGCCTTCACCACTGAACCTGATGCTTAAAACCCCGCTGTCAGGATTTTGCCCGCCGGGGACAGACTCAGCGCATACCAGAGCTCCCATGTAATTGTCCGCTATGGCGGTGCCTTCCACCTTGAGTCCTCCGCCGGAAAACATCTCAATTCTGGCACTTAAATCCGGTCGGTCTATTTCTTCCCCTTCGGGCGTGATTTCCACTATCCTGGCATAGACTGTCACGGGTTGGGTATCATAACGGATGGCGTCGCCGAAGTCTTTACGTAGGCACATTTTATACCGGTTTTTCTTCTTTTTATCGCTGTTGTCCGGGTCGCTGCCCGCCCCTGCGCCAGTTATTGCGGCCGCGCCCCCGATGATAACGATAGCGAGGGCTTCAGGGATACTCACGTCTGTTTCGCCTTTATCTTTATCCGCACGGGTATCTACTTTTCCAGTTGCTCCGACAGTTGTATCTTTTACTTTTCCGAGCTTAACCTGCTCCACTTGAAAATATACTGTAGAATAGAGTTGACTCATAGACTCTCTTAAAATCTCATCGGGGTTTTCATGGTGCCATTCTTCGAATACACCATCGGTAACAGTCGCCGTTTTCATCGAAAGTTTAAGAATACCATTGTCGTCTACAAACCACCTTATTTGTTTGTTTTCATTACTGTGTCCGTAAGTGTACTTGAATGTAAAGTTGCCATTCCGGTTTTTCTCCGGATAGACATACTGCTGGGATGCATTTGATGCAGCTGTACCGGAAGAACTATAGTCCATATATATCAACTTTCCCAGCCAATTATGTTCTTGCATATAGAAAAGAACATCATCAAAGGTAATGTTGACATTTGCCTGCCAATTGTAATTATAAGCGGAATCATGATTACCATTTGTACCAGAATTTCCCACGTCGGTCACAATTGTATAGCTGCTTTTTTCATTGTACTTAATTACCCAAGGCTTTCCCTGAAGTAGCCGGTAATCCTCCAACGGACTGAAATCACCTGAATTTCCATGAGCAAGCCGTATAGCACTGTTTTCTATATATAGTGGCTTCAGCACCAGTTCCACCGGCATGAGGTTTTTAGCGAAAATGGCATCACGGATATTCTCTTGGGATGTTAACTGATAACCGGCAAACTGCTCCAATCCATAATAGTCTACCGGATCGACATAATCGCCCGCCTTGGGGCTTGCGGCAAAAGATGTCAAAGAAATAAGATTGAGGCTAAAAATTAGAAACAACATGTAAGCTGCCAAATATTTCTTTCTTTTTGTATTCATTCTGTAGCTACCCCCTTTTTGTTTCCTCTCACAACCGAAACTATACCGGCAGCCATCAGTAATACGACCCCAAGCACGTAGCCGTTGCCTCCACCGGGAAGAAAGCTGATTACTGCAAACAGCGCAAAGGCCAGGGTCCAGCCTCGCATTAGAGTAATAATCGTGATATTTTTGGCTTTGGGAAGCAACGCCGAGGTTAGCCGCCGCAAAAAACCGTTGCCCGCCAGTGCCTTTGCCGATAGAGCAAAACCAGCTACACACACCATCGTGTTTTGCATATTTGAAGAAATCATCAGGTTACAGGCAATCAGTCCGGCCCCTGCTCCAAGAAGCAACGGAACATAGCTTTTGTTACCGCCTTTAAATGTGGCAGTAAGCTTGCTGACGCCGCCTTTCAAGCTTTGAAGCGTCCCTTTGTCGGTTACTAATTGCGCCAGAAGTGCTGCAACCAGCCCCTTGCCTACACTGCCTCCAATAAGGCTGCCCCGGGCTGCGGTTAACCAAGAAAGTACCTGGACCGGCAATGGGAAAATAGCAAAAGCCGCCAGGAGGTTGACCAGTAACCAAACAACAGCAAAGGCTACAACAACAACCAGACGCTTTTTGTCCCCTAAGGTCTTTTTGAAGCCGCCGACCAAACCTTTGAAACCGCTTTTTAGTAAGGACAGCAGCCCTTCTCCCGTAAAATCGCCCAGGTTGAGGCTTAGCTCCGAGGGCAGGGCAAGCTCGCCCGCCGACTGAAATGCGGGAGTTCTATCTGAAAGCACACTTTGCGCATATGCGCTTGCCTTGGTTTTGACTTCGTTTTTTATTTGTTTTTCGACTTTTGACAGAACAACCCCGTGCTTCAGCACTGCCTGTTCCGACCGTGCTCCGGACTCCTCCGGTACGGGGGCAGCATTCGCGCCGCATTTTGTGCAGAATTTTGCTCCCTCACTCAGAGCCGTGCCGCAGCTTGTGCATAATTTACCCATAATACTCACTCCTTCTTTCTTTATTCACTCGCTCGCTTTTGCTGTGTTACCATCCGGTGATGTCTGCCGTCACGCCGGTTTCATGAAGCAGCTTTTGAGCGGCATCCAGTAGCGCCTGCTTTTGAGTCATTCCGTGCAGCAACTCTACCCGCATGGTCTGAGCTTTGTCGCCAAAGGTCAGGTACATCCGCTCCTTATCAACTTTAGCGGTGTACAGCCGCACGCCATTTACCCCGTCGAGACCCCACTGGTAAAT
>JAAYKJ010000027.1 GCA_012522505.1 Clostridiaceae bacterium | reverse complement strand
TTGGTCGTTATTCTTCGATTAGAAAAACTCTTGCTGGAGATCCGTCCGATCCTTTTATCAAGAGCGGCAGGCATATGTACCTGTATCTTGATGGTGAAATATGTTTAAGGGATAAGCCTTCGACAATAAAAACCTCATTTCCAAGCAATGCCTTATGTACTCGAAAGTTTTCCTCATAAAAACTCTCAATGGATAATGCATCTGTTCCGATAACCCGTATTCCTCGTTCCAGAAGCATTTGGGCAGCGTCTAAAGATAGCCCGGTATAATTCGTCTCAAATGCTTCGTTGAGCGTTTTATCGCTGTATGAGGTTTTAAAAAAAACCGCATCGATCTTATGAAACGGTACCTGGCTGATATGCTCGGGCTGAATCATTTTGGCTTCGCGGACATCCACCACTTGAACCCACCCGGTAAACAAACTGGGATCCAGTTCATCAACGCTTTTCCCATCGTCTATAAAGTGCAGTGGAGCATCAACATGCGTGCCTGCATGAACTCCCATGTGAACCCTTGATACATTGACAGCTTTTCCTTCCGATATGCTAGACGTGTGCTCGATCAGGATACTTTCGTCCCCCGGCCATACTGTCATATTGGTGTTAATAGGGCGTGTAACATCGATCATTCTCATTGGCCTAACTTTCCCCCGTCCCTTAAAAATGCTTTCAGCCTTATTGTAAGCAATACCCACCTGGTTTTCAAGAGCGTTCTCATAAAGGGCGGGCATGCAATTTCACATTATAAACATATTTTTTGAACCAACCAACCTTATCTGCATAGGATAGTAGTAAGAATTCCTATATTATGCAAAATCCTATCAAGCCGGTTTGGTACCAGCACAAGCTGTTTTCACAATAGTGAACAATGATGTAATGGACTGACTGTAAGAATTGAAGGCAGGTGATGATATGCCGTTATCGGCCAGAGAGCTGTTTGCCCGTATGATACGCTGTGAAGCCGAGGGCGAAGGACTCGATGGAATGCAAGCCGTAGCCACTGTAATTATGAACCGGGTTCATGTCCCATATGGAGAATATATGCGGCTGAATCAGGGTGATTTACGAAAGGTTTTGCTGCAGCCATACCAGTTTACTTGCGCAATGGAAACCGTTTATGGACAATACAACCCGCAGAATATTTTCAATATACCAGCGCGTCAGGAGGATTTGGATGTAGCAGATTGGGCGCTTTCAGGAAATAAACACAAAGGGGCTGGTGAATGCCTGTGGTATTACAATCCTTTTGAGCTTGATTGCAGTACTTATTTCCCTGCAACCCGCACTGGTGTGTTGTATAACCGGGTGGTACAGCATTGCTTCTACTCACCCACCCCAAGCTATGCGCTCACCTAGTGTTTGACAACGCTGCATTTTGTTGTTTAAGCAGCAACCCATACCAACGGTTTATGCGTTGACAGAATGAAACAGTAAAATCGAGAGAATTTTTATATATTTGGAGGTTATTTATGAATGAACACAAAACCCATGCTAATGAACAGGCAACACCACCCACCACATTACCTGTGAAAAATAACATGTCTGGTACAGCAAAGACCGCAGCGAACAGAAAGAAAACACCCGGAGAAACAGCCACAACACCAGCTGGGAATGAGAAAATGAGAGCACCTGTAAAACAGATGAACACAAACCAATATAATATGATGCAAGTTCAAAATCAACGGACATATCCAAAGCCATACGAGCCAGCCATGCAGCATGGAAACCGCAAACAGCCCATGATGCAGGAAACAGGTTTGTATCCGGTTGCAGCACAACCAAGTGGTTATTATCCTCCTGCTGTCCCCGAGACAGAAATGTATCCGCAGGCCATGGCTCAAACAGATTTATACCAGCCTGGTATGCCTCAAAGAAGTATCTTCCAGCCTACACCAATGATGCAGGATACAATGCAGCAACCAATACCGGCCCGCACATCTATCATGACATCCGGCCTTGGTGCGGGAGACAGTGTTCTGGTAGGAACCGATTTCACACAGGGTTTTTTGCGTACACAAATCGGACGCCATGTAAAGGTAGAGTTCTTAATCGGTA
>JAAYKJ010000229.1 GCA_012522505.1 Clostridiaceae bacterium | reverse complement strand
TCTGCGTTAAAAACGCTTGAGCTGAACTATACAGCTCTTGCAAATGAAGCGTAGTTTCCGTTATGCACATCTATATCTCAAGTATATGGGGTGTGAATAGTAACCCCTCCATTCAAGTCTATAATAATGTATTGCAAATCCATTGCAGGTACATGCGATATGATGTATTCTAGTAACTGACAGCAGCATGTCCAGAAGAATGGCAATCCTAATGGACAGGACAATTGTCAATGATATTCGTTCTCGTTTGCAAAGGATATCAAAAAAACTGTATCGAAATAGAAGGGATAGAATTAGTAAAATGGATAAAAAAATGGTACGCCGGGTTATTATGTATGTTGTGGGGTTATGGTTTCTTGCCCTTGGGGTTTCCTTTTCAATAAAGGCAGAGTTGGGTGTATCGCCTGTAAATTCAACTCCATATATTATAAGTGAAATAAGCGGAATAAGCATGGGAACTTGCGTTATTTTTGTTTTTAGTTTTTTTATGCTGATGCAGATATTGATACTTAGAAAAGAATATCAATGGAAAAACCTGCTCCAAATTCTTTTTTCGACGATATTTGGGTATTTTGTAGACATGACCAATGCTATAACCGGCGGAATTGTGGTGACGGCTTATCCTATACAGTTGATATTGCTTGCTGTTAGTATTGTACTCATTGCGCTTGGGATTATGTTGGTTGTTGACGCCGATCTCGTTCCGATGCCGTTGGAAGGGCTTGCGATTGCCATATCGAAAAAGTCAAAGAAGTTAAAATTCCCTCAGATCAAAACAATATGTGACAGTACCGTGGTATTGGTTGGAATTATACTATCCTTATCTGTTCTGGGGCGACTTGTTGGGATACGTGAAGGTACGATTATTACTGCAGTATCTGTAGGGAAACTGATCGGATTTTTCCAGGAAAAACTAAAGCCCATAATATTTCGTTCTTAATATAGAGTGAATCCAAAAAACTCACCTCGGAGGTTGTTCCTTTGAACTTGAATATTATCAATCTTGGAAGAATGGAGTATAATGAAGCGTTGGCAATTCAAACAGATCTCTGGCAAAAAGTATCATCTGATCAGGGCCAGGATACTCTGCTTTTGGTCGAGCACCCGCCAGTGATCACATTGGGGGTGAGAGGGCAGCGTGAACACATTCTGCTAGCCGAAGAAGAGCGGACTCGTCAGGGTGTTTCCATTGAACAGGTCAACCGGGGAGGAGATGTAACCTATCACGGCCCCGGCCAGGTTGTGGGGTACCCCATCATGAATTTGAAACGCTGGGGAAGGGATATTCATGAATATGTGCAAAAAATTGAGCAAACATTCATCAATCTGCTGATGGAGGATTACGGTATCTCTGCTGAGCGGGGGGACAAAACCTATACTGGTGTATGGGTTGGCATGGAAAAAATTGTGGCAATCGGGTTTCAGGTGAAAAAGTGGACGACCATGCATGGGTTTGCTTTCAATGTGAATACCGATCTGTCACATTTTAAGTGGATTGTTCCCTGCGGCCTTTCAGATAGAGGCGTGACTTCACTGGAAAAGCTGACTGGCGAAAAGCAGGATATGGATATGCTGTTTCATCGAACAGCCCAGGCTTTTTGTGCAAGTTTTGGAGTGAACTCGTCAACATAACAAACCCCCACCGTTTTTACCAAGTAAAATACGTATATGGCGTTTTACGAACAGGTTCTTCCTGTCAGCGAAAAGGAGGATGTCATGAACAGGGTACCGAAACCGGAGTGGTTGAGAGTGAAAGCCCACTCCACAAAAGGTTACGAATTTGTTGAAGAAATATTAGAAAAGCTTCATTTAAACACAGTCTGTGAAGAAGCAGCCTGCCCAAACCGGGGAGAATGTTTCGGGCGGAAAACAGCTACATTTATGATCCTTGGAAACGTCTGCACCCGGGGCTGTACGTTTTGCAATGTTACAAAGGGCACACCCCAGTCAGTGGATAAAGGTGAGCCCTTACATGTGGCAAAGGCTGTAAAAGCCTTAGGTTTGAAGCATACGGTGATAACATCGGTTACCCGTGATGACCTTTCTGATGGTGGGGCTGGACACTTTGCTGCCGTGGTTGAAGCCATACGGAAAGAAACCCCGAAAGTAGCCATAGAAGTTTTAATCCCCGATTTTCAAGGGGATGCCCAGGCACTTGAAAAGGTAGTCGCTTCACGTCCGCAGATCATCAATCACAATGTGGAAACCATACCGGAGTTATATGCGGAAGTCAGGCCACAGGCGAACTATAAGCGTTCGGTAGAACTTCTGAGAAGGGTAAAGCAGATGGACCCTTCAATTTACACAAAATCCGGTATAATGGTGGGTCTTGGCGAGGGAGCCGAGGAAGTGATACATGTCTTATCGGATCTGCGCCAGGCCGGGTGTGACTTTTTAACGATTGGGCAGTACCTAGCGCCATCAGCAAAACATCATCCTGTGGTGGAATATGTCCACCCACAGCAATTTGAGCAGTACAGGGAAAAAGCCTATGCAATGGGCTTTTCCTATGTCGCTTCTGCACCATTGGTTAGAAGCTCTTATCTGGCTGAGGAAGCGCTTAAATCCCTCTGAGCAATTCAGTGGTTTTATGCGGTAAGTAGTTTTTTGATATGATTAAGTATGATAGAATAAAAAGGATCACACTACATATGAGGAGGGGTTTTTATGCGTACGAGGTTTGGGGCAAGGGTATGGATTATCCCTGACGGGTTTTATCCTTCAGCCAGCTGTGGCGAGCAAATCAGCCATGATGCGGTTTGCGTTTTGAATCCTGGCAAAAGAGATGCACATATTAAAATTACACTGTACTTTGAAGACAGGGACAAGATGGAGGGCTTCCACGCTGTGTGCGGTGCCGAGAGAACAAACCATATCCGAATGGATAAAATCAGGGACGGCCAGGGAAATGGCATACCAAAGGATATACCTTACGCTATGGTGGTTAATAGCGATGTGGATATTGTTGTACAATACAGTCGTATGGATACCCGTCAGGCTGAAATGGCATTGATGACGACAATGGCATTTCCGATAGAGTGAACGCGTGAGCCATAGTTGTATTCTATATGATCACTTATGGAAACAGAGGATAATGGTTATGGTAAATGAAGGAGGTTTTTTTTCGTGGTTATTTTAAACGGTGAAAAGGTAAACCAGGCATATGAAGCCGCTAAAGAAATTTATGCCCAATATGGTGTTGATACCGAAAATGTGATGGAGAAAATAAGAAAAATACCGATATCGCTGCATTGTTGGCAGGGCGATGATGTTGCAGGGTTTGAATCGTCGTCCGGGCTTTCAGGAGGCGGTATCATGGCGACAGGGAATTATCCCGGCCGGGCACGCAATGGTGCTGAACTAAGGCAGGATCTTGACAAGGCCTTAAGCCTGATTCCAGGCAAACAGCGCGTGAACCTGCATGCGATGTATGCAGAAACCGACGGGATACCGGTTGGCCGGGATGAGCTAACTATTGATCATTTTAAAAACTGGGTGGACTGGGCAAAGGCAAAAGGCATCGGACTGGATTTCAACCCGACGTTCTTCGCCCATCCCCTGGCGGATTCAGGCTATACGCTGTCAAGCACCGATGATAAAGTGCGTAAATTCTGGATCGAGCATGGAAAACGTTCCAGAGAAATTGCCGCCGAGATAGGAAAAACGTTAAAGACACCATGTGTCAACAATATTTGGATTCCGGATGGCTCTAAAGATATACCGGCCAATCGGCTTTCAAACCGCCAAATCTTGAAGGAAGCACTGGATGAGGTACTTGCTTCAAAATTCAGTGATGACCATCTGGTGGATGCAGTGGAATCAAAACTTTTTGGTATTGGTTCAGAAAGCTATGTTGTTGGCTCTCACGAATTCTATATGGGGTATACCATCAGCAATCCGGATGTAGCCCTTTGCCTGGATGCTGGGCATTTTCATCCCACCGAAAACATATATGACAAAATATCCGCCCTGTTAACCTATAAGGAGAAGCTGCTGCTGCATGTCAGCCGTGGTGTTCGCTGGGACAGTGACCATGTGGTTCTGTTCAATGACGATACCCAAGCCATTATGCAGGAAATCAAGCGATGCAATGCTTTTGGAAAAGTGTCTATTGCATTGGACTTCTTTGATGCATCGATTAACAGAATAACCGCATGGGTTACCGGAACAAGAGCGGCCTTGAAAGCAATTCTGTATTCTCTGCTGGAACCAACACACTTGCTTGTAGAGGCGGAGGAAAACGGCAATTTTGGCAACCGCCTTGCCTTACTGGAAGAATTTAAAGGTCTGCCATTTGCAGCAGTATGGAACAAATACTGTCAGGAAAACAATATACCCGTTGGTACGGCTTGGCTGGATGAAGTGAAAAACTATGAAGATACCGTTTTGGCAATGAGAAAGTGAGGAACATCATGTTATCGGAACGTCTAAAAGACCTGGAGAAAATATCTCAGGCTGTTGGCCATCGACCCGACCTTGTGCAAGGCGGTGGCGGCAACACTTCGGTCAAACTGGATGACACCCTGATGGCCGTAAAGGCATCGGGTTTCAAGCTAAAAGATATCACCCCCACCGAGGGCTATGTAGTGGTGAATTATAAAAACATCCGTGATTACCATCAGAACGTTGATCTTTCGCAGAACAGGGATTATGAAAAAGAAAGTGGAGAGTTTGTTCGAGCGAACATCGTCTCAATGGATGGGCTGAAGCAATTACGCCCGTCTGTGGAAGCAGGGTTTCACTCGCTGCTGAAAAAGCTTGTAATTCATACCCATCCGGTCTATGCCAACATCATCTGTTGCAGTCAAGACGGGAATACACTCGCGGACGAAGTATTCAAAAACAAAGAGTATGGATATATATGGATTCCCTATATCAACCCTGGTTTTATGCTGACAATTGCGATGAAACAGGAAATTGAAAGGTATACCCAAGAGCATGGAAGGTTTCCGCAGGTCATATTCATGGAAAACCACGGGCTGGTGGTAACGGCCGATTCTGCTGATGATTGCATTGCGCTGCATGAAGATGTCAACGAAACCATACGCAATTACTTCAATATGGATAGATCTTTCCCAGAGGTTCGGTTAGAAGCTGCAGAGGGCGGTTTTATAAGCAAAACCCGTTACCTTCAGGACTATTTCAAAGGCCGGGAGGTTACTCCAGATTTCTTTGACAACACTGTTTTATACCCGGACCAGCTGGTTTATCTGAATGGCAACATTGCGGTAAATTTTACCAACCAGAAGCTTAACATTAATACAAGTACCGGAGAAATACGCTATTTAACCAATGAAAAAGAAGCGTTGACAATGGAAGAAACCCTGCTGGGCTTCATCTATGTTGTTGAAAACATTGCAAAAAACAATCTGTCGTTGAAGACCATGAGCGAAACGCAGACATATTTCATACGGAACTGGGAAAGTGAAAAATATCGAAAGAGCCTGCTAAATCAACCGAAGTAAGGCAACTTTAGGTGAAAAAGAGCCCGGACCATGAATTCGTAAGGTCTTTAGGGCTCTTTCGTTATGTAAAAATTTGTAGTGTTTTGTTTCCAGGAAACACTAATTATTGTTTTCTCTGTGTTCCTAGGTGGTCGGGAACCTAACAGCATACTTTTCCTGGATTGAGGATATTCTTTGGGTCAAAAATATTGCGGTAAATGATACCAGACAGAAGCTGAATATAATAACCAGTACCGGAGAAATACTATATCAGCCAATGGAAAAGAAACATGTCAACCATTTTTGAAAATGTCTCAAGATAATTAAAACATAAGCACCAGAAAACCTGGTGCTTTTTAAATTTAAAGGTTATATTTTTGGGTATGGTTGTTTTCCGCATTTATTCCACGGTTCCCTT
>JAAYKJ010000026.1 GCA_012522505.1 Clostridiaceae bacterium | reverse complement strand
GTGTTTTATGATACCAACAAACGCTCCAGCGATGACTATCGAACAGGTGGAACGCATTAGAGATGCTTTAGGATTGGGAGCGTTGAAAGAGAAGAGAGAAGGCTAATGTTGCGTCTTTTAACGCTCTGCGTTAAAAACGCTTAAGCCGAACTATACAGCTCTTGCAAATGAAGCGTAGTTTCCGTTATGCACAGCTATATCTCAAACATATAGGGTGTGAACAGTAACACTATTATATCATGAAAACAAAACTGTGTTCATAGTATTTAATTCAGGGGTAAGGCATGCTATAATAAAAAAGCGGTATACTTTTATCAGAGAAGTCCTCTGAATTTATCGCATACGGCCTTGTTCCGAAGTCGTATCAGAGGGGTGTTTTATATACCCATTTAAACTTCATTGTGGGTACATAAGGAAAGGTGAAGAATGCATGATAAGAATAGTGAAAGTAAAAAATTACGAAGAAATGAGCATGAAAGCAGCAAATATTATAGTCGGACAGATTAACCTTTGTCCCAAAACAGTTCTTGGTCTGGCAACTGGTTCAACACCAATAGGAACATACGATCAACTGGTTATAGCATGCAAAAATAACTATGTTGACTTTTCAAAGGTTACGACAATCAATCTGGATGAGTATTATGGCTTGGACGCGGAGCATAATCAGAGCTACCGTTATTTCATGAATAAACATCTGCTAACAAAGGTGAATATTGATTTACATAATACACATATCCCGAATGGAAAGGCCGGGGATATCGAAGCAGAGTGCAGACGATACGATGATCTGATAGAATCGGTAGGCGGGATCGATCTGCAACTTCTGGGCATCGGTCATAATGGCCATATTGGCTTTAACGAACCAGCTGATGAATTTGTGCCAAATACCCATTGCGTTTCATTGGGGGAAAGCACCATCAAGGCAAACTCAAGATTTTTTGAAAGCAGGGATGAAGTTCCAAAGAAGGCACTCACTATGGGCATTAAGGCGATCATGCAGGCCAAAATGGTTCTATTGCTTGCCAGCGGTGAGGAAAAAACAGAGATTATGAAAAAAGCGCTGTTTGGTCCGATTACTCCCGCTGTACCAGCTTCTATCCTGCAACTGCACAAAAATCTGATCGTGGTTACACCCATCGATTTGGCATAATACCAGGGGATGGTTCTTTGGGTTAATAACCATCCCCTTGTTTTTGTTGATTTATCAGGCTGTCCCATTCTTCCAAATAACCCAGGTTAAGTTTTTCCTGCTCTTCAAGTTCCTTTTGAAGCTCGGTCAGCCTTATGTAGTCTGAGGCAATCTCATCTGAACTAATCTCTGCCTGTAACGCTGCAATTGTTTCCTCACATTCGGCCAGCAATGCCTCAAGCTTTTTAATTCTTGCTTCACGCCTCGCTTTTTCCTTGGCAGGCGTTGTAAAGCTTTTCCTCTCGTTTTTTGCTTTGGTTGCAGCCCTTTTTTCACCGGCCTGATTCTTTGCAACTCTCTCAAGATAGGATACATACCCATGGGGATATAGCATCACATCATCATCTTCAAAAACGAGCACCGAGGATGCAACCTGCTTGACAAAGTATCTGTCATGAGAAACAAACAGAAGCGTACCCGTATAATGCTTCAGCATTTTTTCCAGGGTTTCCTTGCCGATGATATCCATATGGTTTGTGGGCTCGTCGAGGATCAAGAAATTGGGCCTTCTTTGGAATATTTTACATATCTCAAGACGCACTTTCTCCCCTCCTGAAAGCGCATTCACCGGCTTAAAGACATCATCCTTAGTAAAAAGAAATGCGCCAAGTGCACTTCGAACTTCCGTTTGATCTAATTTCGGAAATTCGTCCCAGAACTCGTCAAGCACATCCTTTTCACTTGTATATTGCGCCATCTGTTGATCAAAATATCCAATTTTAACCCTGTCACCTAAGACATAGGTCCCTCCCAGAGATGGTATTCTGTTGACAATGGTTTTCAGGAAGGTCGATTTGCCAAGACCATTTCCGCCGATAATTCCAATTTTGTCCCCGCGGTTGACATCCAGAGTAATTGTAGAAAGAGGGTTGGTATAGCCAATTACCAAATCCCTTACCGATAATACCCGTTTTACACTTGGATACTCGGGCTGAAATTCTGCATGGAAGCTTCTTGTATCGGCCTTATCGGGTGCTTCAATAATATCCATTCGCTCAATCTGCTTCAGTTTTGATTGTGCCATCGCTGCTTTTGTGGCTTTATAGCGAAAGCGTTCTACAAGACCGCTTAAATGCGCAATTTCTTTCTGCTGTGCGATATGTTCCTTTTGCTGCTTTTCCCAAGCCAGTCGCTTTTCTACCGCAAAGGCGGAGTAATTTCCGGTGTATTTCGTAATCTTGCCCCGTTCTATTTCATAAACCAGGCTTACAATCTTATCTAAAAACTCCCGGTCGTGGGATACGATAACAACTGCATTTTTATAGCCTCTCAGGTATTCCTCAAGCCATTCAATTGCGGTTATGTCGAGATGATTTGTCGGTTCATCCAGCAACAGGATATCGGGTTTGCTGAGAAGCAGCTTGATAAAAGCGATTTTCGTGCGTTGTCCTCCAGAGAATTCGGAAAGCCGCTTTGCCTTGTCAGCGTCGGAAAAACCAAACTGTTTGATCGCAATCTCATATTCCTTCCGATACGTATATCCATCCAGCAGCTTAAACCTTTCCTGCAGAAGTGAATACTCAGTTAAAGCTTTGCCGGTTGGCTCGGTTTCGATCTCTTTCAATAGCTTTTCAATGCGGCTTTCCATTTCAATGATTTCTTTGTATGCTTTTTTAACCTCATCCTCCAGTGTAATACTTTCATCTTCGAAGGTAACCTGCCTCAGATAGCCAATTTCAACGTCCCCTGGTTTAACAATGGACGATTTTTCTGCGTTATCAAGCTTTGTAAGCACATAGTCTCCAACCATCAGCTTCAGAAGCGTCGTCTTTCCACAACCGTTTCTGCCAACCAGAGCAATTTTTTCTCCTTTGTTAATCTCAAAATCAAGTCCCGAGAATATGATGTTTGCACCAAAAGCCACACAGCCGTTTGTTATTTTCAGCAGCATTCATTCTACTCCTTCACTTGTTATAAACATCCTTTGTTTGAGAGTTTAGCACTCCATAAACAGTTTAATGCAAGTAGAGCAGGATCTCAAGTGGTGCCAATATTCAAAGCCAGCGATTCAGTTTCTCTGATGGTTAACCATGAGGAAAAACAGAAGAACTGCCTTTCTGGTTCATTCACAGAAACTTTTTCAATTGCTGGATATTGTCTTCCTCAAACCGGAGAAGTCTTTCCATCAGACCAACGATATCTTTTTCAGCATCCTGATATTTTTTGATGTTTTTCACGGCATTGATAACCCCCATGTTGCTGCCCACAATAAGCATTTCGGCAATGTGGGATGAGGTTTTGTCCATCATTGTCTGAATATTCAGCATCAGATAGGTTCGTATCCTTTCCAATGTACCAATGCCTTTTTCATCATAACCGTGTTTATTCAGCATTGACCGCGCTTCCCTGTTGATTTCACTGTAGCCTTCATATTGCGCCTGCAGGTGTTTCTTTAAATCCTCATCTTCGGTTACTTCAATCAATTTGTTGATGGTCTCTATACCCATCTCCGCATTTTGGTAAATAAAATTAAGCATCTCAGCATTTCCATTCACGATTCATCACACTCCTACAGCATAGTATAGCCTGAAATAGTGATGAAATATGTGAATTTATGTGGTATATGCTGGATAACAGGAGGTCACTGGCTCATATCAAGCCATTCCGACCATTAAAGCCGAGAGCAGACAAATTGAAAAATACCTATCAAGAGAATTGAAGGGTTACATTTCACCGGCAAGAGATGCA
Organism: Clostridiaceae bacterium; assembly: GCA_012522505.1. GTDB lineage: Bacteria > Bacillota > Clostridia > DSM-8532 > DSM-8532 > JAAYJG01. Next base: position 28,076 of record JAAYKJ010000026.1, on the reverse strand, counting down.
ACCGGTAGCGTGCCAATGCCGTAGCAATAAGTTCTGGTCTCACCAGCTTCTTGAGCTTCCGCCGCCTCCACTGCGGCCACCGCCACCCGAGAAGCCGCCTCCGCCGCCTCCGCCAAAGCCGCCTCCGAATCCACCTCCGCCTCCACGCCGGCCACCACGCCCGCTGGACATGAAAGCAATGAACAAGAAACGGGTGATCCTTCCGCGTAAAAATATCCAGTCGATCATAAGAACAATTATGGCGAAAATAACAATAGGACCATTATTTTCGGAATCACCGCGTCCTCTTCCAGGTTCAGGCTGCGTTACCGTAAGCGAATCACCATGATCCAGGCTTTCAATATCAATACCATATTCGCCATATACTTCTTGAACAATGGCCAGAAACCCATTTGTTATTCCTGACGCATAATCCCCCTCTTTGAAGTATGGGATCATATAATTATCTTGGATCCTGCCCGTTTTCCCATCCGGAAGCGCTCCTTCCAGCCCGTACCCCACCTCTATCCTGGATTTTCTGTCGTGGACGGCTACAAGGATTAGAACGCCATTGTTCTTCTCTGCGGTTCCTATACCCCACGCTTTGTACAGTTCATAGGCATAAAGCTCAAGGGACGCCTCCTGCAGGCTGTCAATTGTTACGACAACAACCTGGGCCGTCGTCTTCTGTTGCAATTGAACTGCGATATTCTGAAGAGCCTGCTCTGTTTTGGAATCCAACACACCGGCAAAATCATTAACAAAAAAAGCATTTGTTGGTTTAGGCAACTCTGCCGATGTACCATAACAGGGAAGGCTGAACAATATGGCCAATACTATAATTGATAAAATACTTGCTCTTTTCTTCATGCTTTATTTATTCCCAAAATCAACCTTGGGTACTTCTCTTGCGCCTTCGGATGCTTCAAAATAGTCATAGCTGTCAAACCCAAAGATACCCGCAAAAATTACCGTCGGAAACTTCTTGATGGCCGTGTTGAATTCCCTTGCGGAATTGTTATATTCCATTCTGGCTATGGCTATCCTGTTTTCAGTATTCTCGAGATTATCGGTAAGCGTTCGGAAACTTTCATTCGCTTTTAGTTCTGGATAGTTTTCGGCAACCACCAGCAGCCTGGACAATGCACCCGATAGTTCTTCACTTGCGGTTGCCTTATCTTCAAAAGAAGATGCCCCGGCAAGCTTCGCTCTTGATTCGGCAATAGATGTAAATATTTCCTCTTCATGGGCTGCATATCCCTTCACCGTTTCAACCAGGTTCGGGATCAGATCGTTTCTTCTTTGCAGTTGGTTGTCTATCTGACTTAAAGCAGTCTGGACACCTTCATTCTGTGCAACAAGTTTATTATATGCCCCTATCCCTGAAAAAATTAAAATGACGCCGATGGCTACAACGGCGATTAATCCGTATACCAGTATTGAACCCTTTTTCATGATGCATTCACTCCTATTCCATTCTTAATGAGCTCTTTTATCATACTATAGAACCATACTATGATCAATTGAATTCCAGAACAACAACCCTACTATAAATACGAAGAATAAATCATTTTGTTTGAGAGAAAATAAATATTATGGCGAAACAGATGAATATGTACCCGATGAACCCATCGAATAAACTTACCCCGTGGATTTTTCTAATCCCGGCCTTCATCCTTACGGCATATGTCCTTTTCATGCCGCCAAGGCCAGGTGTTGCTGATCAGGGAGATTTCCAGAGAATAATGGATATCGCCGGGCTGGCAGAAACAGAACACAGCCTGGCAGATCCTAATTCCCAATTCTATTATTATGTCAAGGCAGAATATCGGATGGAGCCTGCGAACCCACTTCGGCTTCTTGGAATTATTCCCTCTCCCAGCCTGATCTATCCGATTACCCTTGCGAAATCCATCTGTAAAATATCCGGGATGACATTCTTCAACACCGCGGTCCTTGCCATCGTCTATTCTGCAATGTATATTACGTCGATATGGCTGTGTTTGAAATGGTTGGGTATAGACAGGACACCTGCTTTGTTTTTTCTCGTTCTTCTTGCTCTCATCGTATTGCTGGATGGGAATTACCTTATTTGGTTCAATAGTCTTTATGGAGAACCGGTTATGATCATCGGGCTTCTCTATTTCATTGCTTCCGTTCTTTATGTGGCTTATTCGGGTAAAACCGGGGTCAGGGTATATTTGCCTGTTATTCTTTCTTCCCTTTTCTTCATAAGTTCCAAGGCGCAGTGTATCACAGCTCTGCCCTTCATCGTGATCATGATTTCTCGAATTCCCTCTGAACGGAAAAATCCGCACTTTCTGCTCAAAGGTATACAATTTTTTCTACCAATCGGGCTTTTGCTGTTTTATGCTTTTGGGGTTTATTCCCAGCACAGCAAGACGGGTGGCGTCGATACCAAATACAATTCTGTTTTTTATGGCATCCTGAAGAACACCGATAACCCAATAAAGGATCTTGAAATGCTAGGACTATCCGAAGATCTGGCTGTAGAAGCAGGAAAGCATGCCTATCTTCCACCTGATGAATATGTTAAATATGTACCCTGGTCGGAAATTACCGAAGAAGAGTTCAACCAGAAAATTAGTAATTTCAAGCTGATCAGGTTTTATCTTTTGAACCCCCGCCGACTGCTGGAGGGCATGAAGTATACCGCTTCACAAAGCCTTCAAACAGGGACCTTCCTTGGTAAATATACAAAAGCCGATTTGGGCGAATATACTTACGATTTCACCCGGTTTACATTTTGGTCCGGTTTCCGCAGTACAGTTTTGCCAGGAACGCTATGGTTCATAACGCTCTTCTATTTGGTGATCTTCATCGTTTCAGGGATAGAATACAAAAAGAAGCAGGAGGATAAGGCCTCCCGTCTGCGAATAGAGCTACTTTGGGTTATAATGGCTATCGGAATTTTTCAGTTCCCCATGCCGTATGTAGGCAATGGAGAGGCGGACACCGCAAAGCAACTGTTTCTATTTAATTTCATCTTTGATATTCTAATCATCATCACCTGCACATGGGTTTTCAACAAACTCTTCTTTTTCAAGGCTGATCGGTGGACATAAGAATATTATCCTTCCAGGTTTCCTTTTGATGAGTTTGTTTTTATTCCTGCCATAAGCGCAGAGGATAAGTCCCCTGCATATGCATTTTTCTGACCGCCTCGGTCACCACCGGTTTGTCTTCCTTGTACGTGACGCCATACCAGCGGTCCTCGGTTCTTAAAACCTTTACCCTGGCCTTTCGGGAAGAGATTAGGCTGTCTGCAACAACAGGGAGATAAAACTCGACCTTGTTGGAGTTATCTCTGTGCTTATCGAGAAATTCAATAAACATTGCTTCCAACTCGTCAAACAGGCTTGGGGTAAATCCCCACATATTCATTGAAACAGTGCTTCCTGAAGGGATGGATACCCAATTTTGATCATCTTCGGTGTATCTGATGTCGTCACCGAATTTCATAATTTTTGTTCTTTCTTGTACACTCCGTAAATATCCGTCGTGCGTGACAGAGCAGATACCTCTTGAAACATGGCCATTCTCACTGAGTGTGTTTTCCAACCTGAAACCGACCATGCAGTATTGATGCATATCTTTAGCATCTTGAAGGGTTTCCAGATGCTCACCAAGGACGGTAAAGGATGTCGCTCCAAAATAATCATCCGCACCAATCACTGCAAACGGGCTATCTATCACATCCTTGCACAGCAACACCGCGTGGCCGGTACCCCATGGTTTTACCCTGTCATGTGGTACATCAAATCCTTTTGGAATATCCTGAACACTTTGATATACATAGGATGTATGCACCCGCTTCTCGATCTTATCACCGATTCTTTCCTTGAAGATTTCTTCTATGCTTCTGTTAATGATGAATACGACCTTATCAAACCCTGCATTTAGAGCGTCAAAAATTGCGTATTCCAGTATGATTTCCCCGTTCGGCCCGACAGGATCAACCTGTTTGATTCCGCCATACCTGCTGCCCATGCCGGCCGCCATGATTACAAGAGTTTTATTTGCCATATTTCATCTACCTTTCACAATACGGATTGCATCTTATGCCAATGGTGCCATCGAATCTATTCCATGTGCTAATACCCTTGTGGATTGTTTTTCTGCCACCGCCACGAATCCTCACACATAATATCCAAGCCTTTTTGTGCTGTCCACCCCATCTCATTTCTTGCCTTGCTGGGATCTGCATAACACATCGCGATGTCACCTGCTCTTCTTCCAGTAACCTGATATGGAATATCTCTGCCAACCACCTTTGAGAATGCCCGAATCATGTCAAAAACAGAGTATCCAACTCCCGTTCCAAGGTTATAGGTTACAACACCCGGCTTCGATTTCAGCTTTTCCAAGGCTTTAAGATGGCCCAAAGCCAAATCCACCACATGGATGTAATCACGAATTCCAGTTCCGTCAGGAGTTTCATAATCGTCCCCGAAAACACTCAGTTTTTCAAGCTTGCCCACCGCTACCTGCGTAATATAGGGTACAAGGTTGTTGGGAATACCATTGGGATCTTCACCGATTCTTCCAGACGGATGAGCCCCAATTGGATTAAAATATCGCAAAACTGCAATGTTCCAATTATTGTCCGCGACATACAGATCCCTCAGGATTTCTTCTATCATCAACTTTGTCCGGCCATACGGGTTTGTAGCCGACAACGGGAAATCTTCGGTAATCGGAACTGCATGTGGGTTCCCATACACTGTAGCCGAAGAACTGAAGACCAGGTTCATCACTTTGTATTTTTGCATTAACTCACACAACATCAGAGTACCTGTGATGTTATTGTGATAATATTTTAATGGAATCGACACAGATTCTCCCACTGCCTTAAGCCCTGCAAAGTGAATTGCCGCACTAATGGGTTCGTTTTTGAATACATCTTCAAGACCGTCCCTGTCCAATAAATCCACCTTATAAAACTTCAAGGCTTTTCCACCGATCTCCTCAATTCGCTTTAATGCTTCTTCTTTGCTGTTGCATAGATTATCCACAACGACTACATCATATCCAGCTTGAAGAAGCTCTACACATGTATGACTGCCGATATAGCCAGCTCCTCCTGTTACCAATACAGACATTTGCATGCTCCTCTCTGTTTTTTCGGTCCTTGCCCGGTTATTTGCATATTATTTAAGGATTTATTCCGGCAGGATAGGTTATCTACAAATGATTTTACTACATATCTCGATAAACTGAAACAGATAGTAAAAAAATCTATACATCACAAGCCCATTACGCTAATGTTTATACTATTGCACATCTAACTCCAATCAGATGCCTCTGAACAGCACTGTTGGCTATGGGCAATTCTTTGGGGAAAATTGTGATCTGAATTGATTTTAATGGATTCATGATATAATGGATGTACCCTGGTCAAGCTGCAAGCACATCCAGGGTAAATAGGATTTCGTGGGTTATCACAAAACCAGAGGGATATTCGAATGTCAGGTATTGCTTTTACCCGGGAAGAGATGAAACGGAAGATCAGAAATCTTAAGAAGCATGGGATTCGGATCCGATTTGGCAATCATGGGTTACAATCAACCCTCCTGGAGTTTCTGCTTCAGAGCATTAACCTGCTGCATAATCATAGGGGTACTTTCTTCCATCAGCTCTCTGTAAAACTCCTCATAATTGAATGTTAAGTCTTCCAGATCACATTCCTGTATATCCTTCACATATTTTTCAAGGGTCTTAAAGCTTCTTTCGTAAGCATGAAAGCTATGGGCCGTATGGGTATAACTCCCAACCCCGTAGCCTAGATCTGAGGCCACTTTTCTTTGCAACGCAATAAAACCAACCGCGTTCATGAAAGTTGCCTGAACCGCATCGTTGGATCGCATCATGATCTTCATATGCAATTTGTCGTCACGGACCATAAACTGTATGGATTGCAGGCAGGCCGGGTGCGCATTGGAGGTATCTACTTCAAAATCGCGGATGTTCATAATCGCACGGCGTGTATATGGGTTCTTTTTCAGCTCTGAATAAATCCACGGAAGTTGATGGGCAAACCTGTGATGATATGTATATTCCCAACAGTTACCTTCTCCGATTTTAAAGTCAAGAATACCATCAACGATCTCCATTGTATACTGCTGTAATTCCCGATGACCGCCTGGGAATAGTTTTGATATAAACGGCTCCCCTATGGCGTTTTCCACATACAGCGTCAGAGAAGTTTCCAGCATATTCGTATCGTAATCCGGGCATGGGTACTTTGATCCTTCTTGATACAATTTCACCAGCGAACGATGATAAGCCTCTGGTAAAACTTTTCCTTCAACGAGATGATGCTTCATTGATTTTCCCTCCCAGATATACTTCTATTGATCTTCATTTTTTTATTTTCGAACAATCGTACCGATCTGCCGGTAGTTTCCCGGGTGGAACCCTCATCAAATGATGTGGATTCATTACCATCCTAAAATATCATACTCATCCATGTGTGTCAATCACGCTTTCATGCAGGATACTTTTTATTCAGCCACTGGATGAATCTGCACCAGATATAAATTCCAACCCCTTCAAGGGTTATAAAAAAATAATACTTCCACATAGAAACCCCTTCTCCTTGCTGCACTGACTTTCAAATCATATGTGCAAACTAAAAAATCCGTCTCTGAATATGTTATAGCACCCTGGTCATCATCCCGCATTATTTCTTTGGATATATTATCTTTTTTCCGCATCGCACATATAGAACGAACTGCTTCAGCCATAACAGACTGCCAAAGATCAAAAGATTGTCAAAAAAACTGGCTGTCAAGCCCCAATAAGGCGATACAAGCATCTCATATGTCGTAACAATATATTCAAAAATTAGGAAACCAATAACGAATACCAAGAGGTGCAAAAACTGCAAATCCGTATTTTCTGGAAGGTATTGCAGGAATAACACCCCCATTGTGAAGGCAACCCCTACCGCAAAGAATACAGGGACATCAAACAGCGTCAGAATGGTTTTTCTGAAATGGTACATTCCAATTGCTGCTGCAACCCGGTCCTGATACAATTCCAGAATTAGGGAAGCGATTCCGCCCCAGACATTCACAGAAAATACCTTCCAGTCAACCAGCAGGAAAAAAAGAATTCCCCCTATAATAGAGCTGTAAAACCATTCATTTGTGAGAATTGCCTTGAGCATGCACGCCACCTTTACATAGAACTCTGCCTTTAGTCAGATGGAATGTCTTTATCCATCCGAGAAATAAAAAAAACAGTACCTGACGGAGCACCAAACCCACTCTGAACTTTGTTAGGATATACAGATCAAATACGTTAGCCAAATACAGAAACAGATACAGGAAAAAGCCCCATATGACAGAATAAATAAGCTGCCACTCCATCTTCTTTGGAAGCAGTTGCATGATTAGTATTCCAATATTAAATGCCAAGCCTACAAAAAAGACATTAAACCTGTCCGAAAACAGGTTCCAATCAGGAAGGTGAAGACCAACATACTTAAATGTAAACAAGCCATACTTATTGCCCAGGAAGACATCCGCCAGCATGAATACCGCAGAAAGCGTTCCTCCGACCAAATTAACCGAAATCTGTTTCCAGTCAATCAACAGTATTAGCAGCATCAAACTTACCATGTAGCTGAAAAGCCAAGGGTTCATTCCCCATCTCCCATCCATAAAGACTCGTATTCATAGTTTACCTGATATTAATGAAATAATACCCGACAGTTAACCAGGAAGAAGTCTTCGGTAAAAGACAACAACATCGGTTTGGCAAACTTTGATTAGAGTTTGATTAAATTTTTTGTAAAAGTATTGCAAAACTTAAAAAAACATATATATTAAACATTAGTATTAAACACGTGTTTTATACTAATGTTTTATAACATTCAATTTTGTTAGGAGGGATTCGATGAAATCAGTCACGGTAAAAAATGTGAAGAAGGTTTATCCATTGGGGAAAACCGAAGTATACGCACTTAAGGGGATTAACCTTGAAATCGAAAAAGGGGAGTTTTGCGTTCTTGCTGGGCCTTCGGGCAGCGGGAAATCAACCCTATTGAATTTAATCGGTTGTCTGGACTATCCCACGGAAGGAGAGATCTGGTTGGAGAACATGGAAACAGGCATGTATACGGAAGCAGACTTGAACAAAGTAAGGCTTCATCATATCGGGTTTGTCTTTCAGTCCTTCAACCTGATATCGGTTCTGAATGTTTACGAGAACGTTGAACTGCCATTATTGATCCGTAGGGACATCTCATCCTCAGACAGGCGAAAAAGAGTTCTGGATCTCATTGACAGGGTCGGGTTGACACAACAGATGAAGCAAAAGCCTTTTGAGCTTTCGGGTGGTCAGCAGCAACGTGTAGCCATAGCGAGAGCGCTGGTGACTCAGCCAAAAATAGTATTGGCCGATGAACCCACCGCAAATCTTGATTCGCAAACCGGCATTGAAATCATTCGGCTGATGCATGAAATTAACCTGCAGGAATCAACAACCTTTGTTTTCTCCAGTCATGACCCAAAAGTAATTAATCAGGCAAGCATGGTTTTCTATCTGGAAGATGGGCTTAGAAAGGAGAATGCTGTATGAAGCTTGCATTCCTGTCTTTGAAGAGTGCAACGGTGAAATTGTGGCGGTCGGTGACCCTTGGGTTTTTTATTTTCATGGTTGCGTTCGTTATGCTGTTTGCAAATGCGTTTATCACCGCGGCAAAAAACAAGGTGGAAAATGTCATATTGAATGGGTTTACGGGTCATATTCAACTACGATCGGCGGGTTCCAGAGAAGGCGACATGGTGGTGCAATACACTCCTGGCTGGGATTTGCTGAAGCCTGTCGAACCAGGCACACTGCATACAATCAGAGAGATTCTTACCCAATACCCCGATGTGCATGTCACCCGTCTTTGCAGGAGAGCTGTGAGTCTTGAAGCAAATGGCAAAAAGCAGGAAACCATGCTGATTGGAATAGACCATGGCATGGATTCCGTCAAAGAAGCATTTCTGCTGTCAGAAGGAGCATATCCCAGTCTTTCGGGGAACAATGAAATCTTGTTGACGAAGGAGCAAGCCTCTCTGCTGGGTCTGGGTGTTGGGGACACAGTAAAAACTGTAACGAAAAACCGTTATGGCCTGAAATCAGAGGCCGAGCTTAAGGTTGTCGGCATTGGAGACTATATCATGCTGTCGCTGTTCAGCTATCAGGCAAACTATACCCAGCTAAGTACGGTGCAGTATCTTTCAGGGTACTCAGCGGAAGAGACTACGGATATTTTGCTGTTTTTGCCTGATACCCAGGACCTGCATGGGATGGTGAAGGCATTATCGGCTGATCTCAGTCGAAACGGGCTGGACATCTCGGTTACAGCAGAAGAAAAACTAACCAGTGAAGACTTGATTGTTGCGGATATCTCCTTTGATGAAGACGAAGACGAACAGGGGATTCTGCTTTCTACAACGGAAGAAATGGGTGAAGCCATTAAGGCGGTCACAGGAACCTTGTTTGTTGTTCTGAACATCTTTCTGGTGTTTTTAATGATCATTGTCAGCGTATTGATCTTCAATCTGGTGTATATGACTGGAATTGAACGTTATAGAGAGATCGGTACCTTCAGGGCGATCGGGTTCAGCAAACCCCAGGTCATCAGAATCTTCATGGGCGAAATCATTGCTGTTAGCATTATTTCCACAATTCTGGGCATACTGGCAGGAACTCTTATCATGACTCTTCTAAACCGCCTTAGTGTTTCATCCCCACTGCCATTCCTTAATTACATTATGGGGGAGACTCTGTATCTTGAGCTGAACCCTTATCAGATGCTGATAAACCTTCTTGTGATCCTGGGATTTTCCGTCCTATCTTCGTTTCTTCCGGCGTACCGAGCCTGTGCAGTTGACCCGGCGGAAGCAATCCGGACTGTTTAGGAGGTAGCATGATGATGGATGGTTACAGAAATTTTCCTGATGATGTGCGCACAGGATCATGCAATAACTTTCGAGGAGGTATACCCAATGTTTGTATATTGTAAGATTGCTTACAGAAACGTTTTAGAGAACAGAAAAAGAACCCGGCTTATCGGAATAACCCTGTTATTGTCCTGTTTATTGCTGTTGTTCAGTTTTACGCTGGGAAATGGCATAGAGGAACAGATACTGGGGCAGTACCGGAATTTTCTTTCGGGAGACATATCCGTCGTTTGGGAAAATGTAAAGGAATATGATGTATCCGATCCAAGCCGATTGCATTTTTCCGAATTTGACCTAAAAAAAGACCTGGAAAACAAAGAAGCCATAACAATACTGGACAGCTGGCTGGAAGAACGTGAACCCGATATCCTGGAGGTGTATAAAGCGCTTAGAGGAAACGGCGTTCTGGATACTGGAAGATATGCATCCTACAGTATTATTGTCGGGTTGGATGATCGGGAAGCAGACTTTTATGTAAGCCGGGGCGTTTTAAACCTGCTTCAGGGCTCCCTTCCCTTCCGTTCCAAATATGGCATCTGCATCAGTGACGTGGCAGCGAAGGAAAACCATATTCAATTGGGTGACTGGGTTGTGTTGGACAGCAATACTGCAAGCGGTTATGTCAATTCACTGGAATATCAGGTTGTTGGATTTTACAAAAGCAATTCCGATTTTGACAGCATATATGTATATATGACCGACACGGATTTTCTGGAATTGTACGATCAGCCTGAAGAATACTTTCACTCTGTCCGAATTTATCTGAAGAACCCTGAAATGGCCGATGCCTTGGCAGTGGATCTTGCTCAATTCCTCCAAACAGGAAACAGCGGTGTATTAAGAGCAGAGTCTATAAATGAGTCAGGGGAATTCTACCTGATGATCTCCGGGTTTCTGAAGAGCCTGTTCACACTTTTTGTGGTTTTCATTCTATCAATTATTGCTGTAGGAATACGCTCGGTTGTGCGGATGAACCTTTTTGAGCGTATGAAGGAATTTGGTACCCTGCGCGCAATTGGTTTTAACCGGGTTCAGAGCTTCTTCATCATTTTCCTGGAAATTTTTATCCTGGCAATGATATTCTTTGTTCTGGCACTGGGTATCAGCTGTATTTTGGTCTATTTCTTCAGTCAAACAGGGATTCCTGTCGGAGCAGGCGCCTTTGCTTATATCCTTGGAGGCGAACGTATTTATCCGAAGTTTATTCCATCGGATACCCTGACAGCCCTTCTAATCATCACATGTTTCTCATTGCTCGCACCTGTAAAGCCCGCATTGGTGCTTCTTTACCAGAACATAACGAATATGCTGTCGCAGAACCAAAAACGCATATCCGTGATAGGAGGAATTTTGCATTCTTTATTCGGAGCCAGGCAAAAAAAGCTTAGCACCTGATGGATGAAATAACCCAATTTGCAGGTAGAATAAAAGTTCGAATTTGAAAAAGGAGTTGTTATTATGAGTAGAAAAAAAAATAATATGACAAAATCAAGTTTCCCTGGATGGATAGCCTGTCTGATACTTATGATTGCCACCGCAGGAGCGACTTTATTGTTAACCACAGAGAAACCCGAACCAGAGCCCGCTGTACAAAGTCCCATAGCCATGCAAACCGAAGAAAACGATAAAGATGAAAAAAAAGAAGGGGATAGCTATGTTTTCGTGGACAACTGGTTTATGGATACCCGTGTGAAATTCGTCCTGGATGGGATCTGGCACCGGATGGGAAACGTCAACGAGATATTGGATACGGCGAAAAGAATACGTCATACCAGTGAGCTAAGCTGGTTCAGGGAATGGAGCAAAACGGCTGAACGCATAGAATCCATCGGTGACGAATGCCTTGCAAAAGGGCATGAGATCAGTGCAGGAGAGGCGTACTTAAGGGCTTCGAATTATTACCTGGCTGCAGAAGTAATGCTACATACCAATCCTGTGGATGAAAGAATCGTCAAAACCTATAAAACAGGTGCTGACCTTTTCATGAAAGGACTGGAGTTGCTTTCAGTGCCGGTCACCAAAGTTGAGATCCCTTATGAGGACACAACCCTTAATGGCTATTTCTTCAGAGCCGAGACATCGGGTAAGGCCCCTGTTCTATTGGTTCATCAAGGCTTTGACGCTCCCATAGAATCTACAAAACACATCGCTGAGGAGGCCATCCGCCGGGGATATCATTGCCTTCTGTTTGAAGGACCAGGACAAGGCCTTGCAATACGCGAGCAGAACCTGCCTTTTCGGCCAGACTGGGAAAACGTAGTCTCTCCAGTTGTTGATTATATCCTTACCCTGCCACAGGTGGATGAAGAGAATATTATGCTGATGGGTATCAGTATGGGCGGTGGTTTCGCTGCCCGGGCAGCAGCCTTTGAGCCCAGGTTGAAGCTCTGTATTTTGAACCCGGGTTATGTAAATGTTTATGATATTATTTCCGACTACTTAACCCCTTCTTTGATGAACTTATATGAAGAGGACCCAGAAGAACTGAATAAAAAAATGGAGGAGATCGCAGATTACGAGGCGGGTATCCGATGGGGCATTTATCATGGCATGTGGGTGTTTGGAGGAAAAACGCCTGCTGAATTCCTTGACAATGTTAAAAAGTTTGACAACACCCCTATCCTGGATCAGATTAAGTGTAAGGTATTAGTCATGGACGGCGTATCTGAGGTTTGGGGGGAAGGCCAGGCGAAGCAATTGTATGACGCATTAACCTGTGAGAAGCATTATATGCTGTTCACCAAAGAGGATTCCGCTTCTGAACATTGCCAGGTTGGTGCAGGCGCTATTGCAACGCAGAGGATGTTTGACTGGATGGATGAAAATTTGCAGTAAAGACGGTTCATAAGCGTTGATGCGAAAACGGCAGTCTGTCTTGACTTCAAGGTATGATTGTGTTAATTTGAACATGTGTTTGAAACCGCTAGCTTTCACACCTGAAACAAGGAGCGATGAATTTGGAAATGAAGAGCCACAGTATGACTGCAATAGAACTGGACAAACTGCCGACGCGTCAAAAAATCATACAGGTGACCCTGAACCTGATTGCTGATGAGGGTATTCATGGCCTTACCACTCGCACAATTGCCGCAGCCGCTGGTGTGAATATTGCCGCTGTGAATTACTATTTCGGCAGTAAGGATAAGTTGATTGAAGAGAGCTTGCAATCTGCACTGGATCACATGTTTTCTGATTCCTTCGATTTTTTACAAAACCTTGATTGGAAGGCCGCCCTTCAGAATATTATGCTTTATTTTCTGGAAGGTTCCCTTCGTTATCCTGGAATCATTAAGGCAATTTTACATGAACCCATTAACAACAATAATTATAACACTCCTGCCATGCAGCAATTCAGCCGTTTTATTTGCGACACCATATCAAAGTTTGAACAATCCGATGAGAAACAATCAGATTCCATAAGAATTACTGTACTGCAGATGCTTGGAGCAACATTCTTACCCGCTTTGCTTCCCGATTTTTATAAAGAAATACTCGGAAGCAGCTTTCGTACAGATGTCGACGCACAGCAAAAGTATATAGATAGTTTTTTCAAGTAAACCCGTTCAATTCTGTATCGCCTGAATATAGGATCGGAAAATCCGGCAAATACTACGTTGTTTTTTCTTAATTATTATTCTCCATATGTAATGGTGATGTTTTTTTATTTTATCAGTTTTTCTTGCAAAATTCCTCAATTTGTAACAGAAATTTAATAGTCAAAATTTTTGACGATATCAAACAACAGACAAGCATGATATGATAAATTTGCACAAATGCTTTACTCAATTTTGACATGTTATTGGCACTTTCTCCAAAACGCTTCTCGCCGAGCATAACAGTGTCACAAGAAAGGACGGATGTTTAATGAGAATAAAGAACAATCTGGTCGGCAAAAAGAATCAAAAATTCTGGCAGCGGGCAGGGCGATCTTTTCACAATAATTGGCAGCTATATGTGTTATTGTTGCCTGCCATAGGCTTTTTATTTGTTTTTAATTATCTGCCGCTATATGGTGTACAGATTGCATTCCGAGATTATAAGGCCGCGTTCGGTATTCTTGGCAGTAAGTGGGTTGGATTTAAGCACTTTGTTGATTTTTTCAACGCATATTACTTTAAACGACTCTTAGCCAACACCTTTTTGCTCAATTTATACGGCTTGATAATTAGCTTTCCGATCCCCATTGTTATGGCAATATTTCTCAACCAAATTGAACACAAGAAATATAAGAAGTTTATTCAAACTACTATTTATGTCCCGCACTTTATCTCAACTGTTGTTATGGCGGGCATACTATATCTTTTTCTTTCTCCATCCAACGGGATTGTTAATACACTGATTGTCGCCCTTGGTGGCGATTCTCTCCACTTTATGATCGAACCAAATTGGTTCCGTCCGTTGTTCATTATCTCAGATATCTGGCAGCATGCGGGCTGGAATACCATTTTGTATATTGCTGCATTAACAGGAATCGATCCGGGTATTTATGAAGCGGCTACTATCGATGGTGCCACCAAGATGCAAAAGATACGCCACATCGACATTCCTCATCTGGTACCGATTGTTGTGATGATGCTTATCCTAAGCTGCGGTAGCCTTCTGGTTTCTAACACCGATAAAGCACTGTTGATGCAGACATCAGGGAATATGTCAAAATCTGACATTATTGGTGTTTACGTTTATCAGATTGGCATTGGAAAGGCGCAGTTTTCATATACGACAGCGATCGGGCTTTTCATCAATGTGATCAACTTTGTAATGATCATTTCAGTAAACTGGATATCCAAACGTCTGAATCAGACCGGTTTGTTTTAGGAGGGGTGTGCTATGAGAAACTTTTTAGGCAGTGGGTTTAGAGCAAGAAAATCCATTGGAGACGTAACCTTCGATATCATAAACAATATTTTTTGGATTATTGTCCTATTTATTGTTCTCTATCCCCTTTGGTTCGTCATCATCGCATCCTTTTCTGACCCTGATATGGTTATCCAGGGCAAGGTTCTGTTCTGGCCCAAAGATTTTTCTTGGATAGGATACGAAGCGGTATTTGATCACAAGGAACTTATACGCTCATATGGAAACTCAATTTTCTATACATTAACCGGTACTGCGCTCAGCGTCGCGGTAACGATGATGGCTGCGTATGCGCTGACACAGAATTTTCCGGGGAAGAAATTTGTAAACTTTCTGTTTGTTTTTACAATGTTTTTCTCTGGTGGTCTGATTCCGCAGTTCTTAATGAACAAACAGCTTGGCCTGCATGATACGATATTATTGATGATTATCATCAATTGCGTATCGATATGGAACCTGATGATCTCACGGACATATATCATGATGAACGTTCCGAAGGAATTGTATGAGGCAGCAATAATGGACGGTGCAAGCCATTTCTCTTATTTTTTCCGTACGGTTTTGCCTCTTTCCGGTACGATCATCGCAGTTCTTTGTGTATATTACGGTGTCTCACGCTGGAATGATTATTTCACAGCACTGGTATACATCACAGATCGTAAAAAACTGCCCTTGCAGACGGTTTTGCGTGAGATCATCGCCTCGCTTACCACCAGTACCTCAACTGATGCCTTTTTTGATGCTTATGCCGATGACATCCAGGGTATGGTCGATGCCAGACGGAAAGCGGCAGTTGCGAAATACTGCGCAATTGTTATCTCCACTGGTCCCGCAGTAATACTCTATATGTTCATGCAGAAATATTTCGTTAAAGGTGTAATGCTCGGATCTCTTAAAGGTTAATTATGATTCTCACCGCATAAGCGGTTTGAAAAAAAAATTTAAAGGAGATGGAAGAAATGAAAAAAACAATCGTTTTGCTGTTGCTTGTATCGATGGTGCTGCTGACTGCATGCGACGTAGCTGGTCCAAACAATCAACCAACAAACGCACCGGACGCTACTGGACCTACAACGTCTGGTCCATCCGGTGAAAAAGTTACCCTTAAGGCTTTCCAGTGGGCACTGGGAAACCAGCAGACCGATTTCAACAACCTTTGGTTCTATGAGGAACTTGAAAAGAAGACCAATGTACATGTTGAATTCGAACCAGTTAAAGAAGATGACTGGGATACAAAGATCAACCTGATGTTTGCTTCCGGTAACTGGCCTGATCTGATCATCCGTGGACAGGTTGACATTGAGGAGTACGGCGTAACACAAGGCATTATACTGCCTTTGGATGATTATCTGGAAGAGTACATGCCGAACTATTACCCACGCCTGAGCATGAACAATTCCAATGCTTCCATTCCCGCCTCCGATGGCAAAACCTATTTTATTGGTAATTTGACAGCACAAAACATCAACCATGATGGTAACCATTATATCAACAAGGCTTGGCTGGATAACCTCGGGCTTGAAATTCCGACAACCATAGACGAGTTGACGAATGTTCTTAAGGCTTTCCGCGACAATGATGCCAACGGTAATGGTGATCCTAATGATGAAATACCGTTCATCGGTGCTGACCTTATCCATCAGACTCAAGGGCTTTACAACCACTTTGCAAACTTTGGCGTTCCGCTGGTACGCTGGGTATATGCTTGTATCGACGATGACCAAAATGTTGTATTCCCTGGATATCTACCTGGTTTCCGTGACGCTCTGGAATGGTTTAATATGTGCTATGAAGAAAAACTGCTTGACCCGGAATCCATTACCATGGACTCCAATGTTTGGGGCACAAAGATGAATGCCGACCTTTGCGGTTACACCACCTACTTGCGTCTGATCAATACCGCGTTGACACCGGAAATCGCTGAAAATTATGTTTCCATTATTCCTCCTGCAAGCAAATATGGTGTCAAGGTACCGAGAATTCTCGAGGTTGCTGAGTTTGGCGCTGCTCTTACAGTTGCAAACAAACACATCCCCGAGACCCTGAAATGGTTGGATGCACAGTTTGAAACCGAAACCATGATGACTGCGGTTAATGGTCCGGTTATGCCTGGTGGGCCGATTGATCAATGTATGAAGCTCAATGACCAAGGAAAGTATGAAGTTCTCTATATTCCTGAAAACAATGGCCTTTATCAGTATGTGCCGGTAACTCAAGGTCAGTTCTTTGCTCCTGGCGACTACTACTTTGATATTTACCAAATGCCTCCTCACCGTGTAGAGCGCTATAATTCCAGCAAAGATTATGAAGCTGCCGGTGTTTTGGAAAAGTACTCCTTCGATTACCTGAATAGGCTTGTTAAAATGAACAACGAAGATTCTCTGGAAAAAACACGCTTGTTCAACGAAATAGAAAAGTTCATGAAGGAATCCATTACAAACTTCATCACCAATGGTGTGACAGATGCCAGCTGGCAAAACTTCCTGGATACCTCAAAAGAGGTAGGTGTTGATAAATACATTGAACTTTATCAGAAAGCATACGACAATTATCTTGCCAACAATTAATCTTATATGTTAAAATAGGTGCATAATAACTAAAAATGTTATCGATGCACAGAGATTGATTCGTTATTTTGACTAAAATTACCGCAGCACGAAACTGTGCTGCGGTTTCTTTTTATTTTTTGCATTAAGTATTATGGCTTTTGGCTTTAATAATACTAGAAAACTACCGATTGTGATGTCTTTTTTCAGGGTTGAATAGTCATATGGCTATACTATAAGTTTGAAACCATCATTGGTTTTCTGATGACTATCATAAAACTAGGCTACCGAGACCCGTAGATGGGAGTAAATATGAAAAAATTTAAATTCCTATCCATATTTTCAAGATATATCATATCCTATGCTGCTGTAATGGCAATCCTCTATATTGGTGTAGGCATTTATGTAAGCAAAAGCTATCATTCTGCCATCCAAACCAGTATTGTGGAGGAGAATACCAATCGTCTCAGTTCTCTGCGTATGCAGCATGAACAGAAGTTATCATTATTGCTTAGAATTGCCAATCAGCTCAGCCTCTCTCCGTATATCTCACCATTTAAGCTTGCGGATAATCCTATGAAGGCATACCAACTAAAACAGCAGCTTGCATCCTACAATTCAGCGGATGTTTTCTTTGATCAGATGTATGTTATCTTTCATTCCGATGACTATTTGTATTCCTCCAGCACAACTGTCCCTCTTGATTTATTTACAAATAAACTGATGACGTATGAGCAGCTTTCACCTGAAGACCTGAGATCTCTTCTCAGAAAAAAAGATGATAAGATAGCTATCCTGCAAAATTATAATGTACAAAGCGTTCTAAACACAAACCCCAACAAAAATATGATAACCGTTATAATCCCCTTGCGTCTGGATGGTCGTTTTAGCATTGGCAATGTACTTTTCCAGATACAGGATGACTCTTACCAGAAGATGTTTTCCGATGAAATTCACCAGTCAAGAAATATGTACATTTTTTGTGGTGACTCCATCATTTCAGCCATAAAACGCATTGATGTTCCGGATGAGGTCATCCTCAATTCCATTAAAGAAAAAGAACCAGAAGAAAAACCATTTCGCGAACTGATAATTGACGATGGCACACGTTATCTGCTTTTCATCCAGCAGGGCAGTGTTCTGGACTTGAATTATGTATCTGTAATTCCGGAAGAAACTGTACAAATGCAAGCTGCCCGATCAAGGCTGGCTTTTGCCTTGTTCATGCTTCTTTTAAGTATACCCTGCAGCCTGCTGATAATCTATTTTACACGCAAGCATGTGAAGCCCATCAAGGAACTACAGCAATCAATTGGTGTGCCCACTAACTCCGGAGACGGTTTTTTAGCGATACGAAAAGGAATTGAATCATTAATTGGCCAGAATAAAGCACTTCACACGCGTCTGGATGAAAGTAAGCCTGCCTTCAAGGCAGCCTTTGTAAAAAAGTTTGTGAAATGCCGTTTTTTAACCCGGGAGTCTGCAGTAAATTTTGCTTCTGGGCTTGGAATTAACATAGACCGAACATATTTCTGTGTTTCTCTTATCGCAGCCGTTAATAATGCCGGCAACATGTTGGAAAGGTTTAATGCTTTGATTTCAGAGGAGGCGGATGTGGATGGGTGTGGTATGGAAATTGTGGAGCAGGAACAATATTTATTTGTTTTGTTTGCGGATAAAAGAGAGGGCCTGGTCAGTTGGGCAAATGCCGCACAACAACTTCTCTCATCTCTTGACAAAGAAGCTGTAATCGCCGTTAGTAATATTCATGTCGACTATTCCGAAGCCAGCCGTGCTTATCTGGAAGCCAGTACCGCTTACGACAACCGGTTCGTGATGGGAAACGAAGATGTCCTTTGGTTCTCTGACATTGCCTCTACCGCAAAAGATATGGAACCTTTCACACGTGGTTATCTTGAAAGTTTTCGCAAAGCACTGCATGCTGGAAACGCACGGACATTAAATGATCGGATTAACGATCTGTTCCAAATTTTGAGGGACAAAAAGTTTTCATTGTTTGCCTTCCGCATAATCTACAAAGAAATAATCAGTATGCTTTTGAACAAGTATCTAAGTTATGACGGCGTTTCCATCGATATGCTGCACTACTATGATACCTTTGAACTGTCGCGATGCAGACAGGTTGGAGACTTGGTTGAAACGCTGCGGCAGTTGTGCAATGATATCCTTATAATAGAGGAACAAAACGCTTGTGAATGCTCCTCTGTCATACGCCAAGTGATCGATTATATCCGTGAAAACTTTACCGATCCAGACCTGTCTATGGGTGCTGTTGCGGAAAAGTATGGCTTAAGCGCTTCGCGTCTGTCACTGGAATATAAGGAAGTGACAGGAATATACCCGTCGGAATATCTGCTTTTGCTTCGCCTTGAAAAAGCGAAGCAACTACTGGCCAACACAACGATGCCGGTTAAGGACGTATGCACGGCCGTAGGCTATTATGATTCCTCCGGCTTTATCCGCCGTTTCAAGAAGCATATGGCTATGACACCCGCGCAATACCGAACGGCTGTTAAAAATGGCAAGATTCAGTATGACACATGAAGCAGTGCAATGCTAAAAACGGACGGGCTGGTTCTGTCATAGCCCCAGCCCGTACATACAACTCATTTTTCAATTATATCTCTTCCACATGAACAGACAGCGTGTAGCACTGCCTTCAGTAGGGAAGCCTCTATCAGAAATTATCGATCGCAGCCCTTTCAATTGGCAGTCCCTGGTGATAGCGTTTCATAAATTCTTTAAAACCAGCAACGTCCGATGGGTCTGGCTTAACGGTGATAATTTGTTCACCGGTAAAGACCTTTTTACTGAGGAATTCCTCCAGCGACTCGTTTTCTTCACGGTTAGCCATGTAGGCGGCTAGAAGCGCAATACCCCACGCTCCTCCTTCCCCGGCGGTTTCCATAACCGATACAGGGACATTCAGAGCAGCAGCCATAATCTTCTGGCCAACCTCTCTGGTTTTGAAGAAGCCACCATGGCCAAGAATTTCATCCAGCTTTACCTGTTCCTTTTCTGTGAGGATGTCCATGCCGGTTTTCAAAGCTCCCAACGCAGTGAACAGGTTTACACGCATGAAATTGGCCAGGTTGAAGTTGCTGTTTGATGAGCGCACAAACAGAGGACGTCCCTGCTCAAAATGGGTGATATGCTCACCAGATATATAGCCATATGCCAGCAGGCCGCCACAATCCGGATCTCCTTCCAGTGCCTTGACCAATAAAGTGTCATAAAGCTTTGGTTTGCTTACATCCGACCCCAGTGCTTTCGCTGCTTCACCGAACAACCCTATCCAGGCATCATAATCAGATGTACAGTTATTGGAATGGACCATAGCTACCAATTTGCCTGTGGGCGTTGTAACCAAATCAATCTCGGGATATGCCTTAGACAGTTCCTTTTCAAGCACGACCATCGCAAAGACCGATGTTCCTGCAGAAACATTGCCTGTGCGGGCCGCTACGCTGTTGGTTGCTGTCATACCGGTATCTGCATCCCCTTCTGGCGGACAAAAAGGAATTCCGGGCAGCAACTCGCCGGTTACATCCAATAGCTGAGCACCTTCCTTTGTAAGCTCTCCGGCTTTTTCACCAGCCACAAGCACATCCGGTAAGATGTCTTCCAACTTCCACGGAAGATTGTATGACTTGGTCAGTTCGCTAAACTGTTGCAACATTCTTAGGTTATATTTTTGGGTAACCGGATCAATCGGGAAAACACCGGATGCTTCGCCAATACCCACAACCTTCTGTCCTGTCAGTTTCCAGTGCACGTACCCCGCCAGGGTTGTCATGAAGGATATGTCGTTGATGTGGTCTTCCCCGTTCATCATGGCCTGATAAAGATGGGCAATGCTCCACCTTTGCGGTATCGGGTAATTAAACAGCTCGGTCAGCTTCTTTGAAGCTTCTCCCGTTATATTGTTGCGCCAAGTGCGGAAGGGTGTCAGGAGCTCTCCCTCCCTGTTGAAAACCATGTAACCATGCATCATGGCACTGAAACCTATCCCTGCTGTTTTCTGAACGGCCACACCGAATTGGTTTTGAACACTCTCGGCCATTTTTCGGTAGCTGTCTTGCACGCCCGCCCAAACAGCATCCAGGTCATAGGTCCAGATGCCATTAACATAGCTGTTCTCCCAGTCATGGCTTCCAGACGCAATCGGTTTGTGATCCTCGCCGATCAGAACTGTCTTTATGCGAGTTGAGCCCAGTTCAATCCCGATGACTGTTTTACCATCAACAATAGACTTCCGGGTTTCATTTACTGCAGTATTCATCTTAATCCTCCTCTGTTTGTTAAGTTGGACAAATTTAAACGCTACACCTTCGCAAGAACACTGGCTATTATGTGTTCATTGCAGCGTAACGAAAATTTAGTTCAAATCAAGGCCTTCTTTTGCATGATTCCTTAACAGCGAGTTCAGGAACAATAACACCTGAGTTCGTCTGCCAGTTGTTATTTTTCAGGATATTCAGCAGCAGTTCTGCCGCTGCCTCCCCAAGTTTTTCCTTCGGATGGGTTACCGATGTCAGTTTTACCGCACAATTCTCTGACAGATATGAATTATCAAACCCTGTAATGGAAATATTGTCGGGTACTTTCAACCCCATGCTCTCTACCATTTGAAACAGCCTGAATGCAATTTCATCGTTATAACACGCGACAGCACTTATTCCGGATCCAGATCGAATAAATCTCTTGATCTCATTCAGTGGCTTAATTTCTTTATCCTCTGTATGGAACCAGACAACATTATCGGGGTTGTACGGGCAGCCAGACTCGGCTAGTGCCCTGACATAACCTTTATGTCTCTTCAGACCCTGCATATCATCGACCTTAAATATTCCTGCAATGTTCGTATGTCCAAGTTGTCTCAAATATTGAACAGCAGCATACATCCCTGCGCTGTCATCCAGAATAACATGCGGTTTATCTTCCATGGTCTGGTAATAGCCATGGATAAATACATAAGGGATATTATGGTTATCAAGCGCTTTGTAAAGCTCGAGGTTTCTAGAATAAACAGCACTTTTTGTTGGCTCTATTATAAGACCTTCAATATTTTTTTCCAACATGTCTTCAAGGCAAAGATACTCATTTGCAATGTCATTGTTCGTGCTCTTCAGGATAATGCTATATCCGTTTTTTGAAAGGACGCTGTCAATTCCCTGAATCACTTTCGGGAATATATATTCAGAGATATATGTGGTTATTACGCCTATGTTCCTGGAATTATTGCGCTTTATGCTTCGATCCGTACAATAGGTGCCCCGGCCATGCTCAGAATGAAGATATCCGCTATTCACAAGTATGGATATTGCTTTTCGTACAGTGTGTCTGCTGATCGAGAATTTTTCCGCAAGAGCATTTTCCGATGGAATCTGTTCCCCCGGTTTGATCCTTCCCATCAGAATTTCTTGTTTAAGATATTCTTTAAGCTTATAATACTTTGCCTGTTTTTCTACGTTTGACATTTATTGCTCCTGAAAACGGCTAACTTGTATGCATGTGTTGGATTTATTGTACATCATTTCACTTCAATATGCAATTCACTGCTTGTAGCAAATTTATTAAATGCTCCTCGGGGGTTACTATTCTTGAGATAGGACGTCCTTGCATCATGTGGCATAAAGGCCACAAAAAACATGGTACCACCTTATTTACGGTTGATACCATGTTTCCTGTCTTGTCAATATTCTAACCGATGCCTGTCTTCTTTTCTGCTACTTTGATCTTTTGAGGCCCCTTGCCAATCCCCTCAAAGGGTCCTACCATCATTTTGCCAAGGGGACGGGTTTTGCCAAAGAAATCCTTCTCAACACAAAGAGGCGTCCCATCCGGGTTTTCGTATGGCAGCTCAGGTTCAAAAGCAAGCCCTAAAAAGTCTGTCGTAACAATAACCGTGTCTACCTTCATCAGAGTGTCTTTGAAATCAAACATAAGATATACACCGTCATCTTCCTCAACTAACCGGACCAACGGATTCATATCCGGATAAACAAGAGAATTCTGCTCGGATTTGTATGGTTTCGCATCATGGAAGTATAGGTTGGATCCACAATACATGGGAAGGCGAACCTTCGCGAAATCATCAACCGAACGCAGACCTTCGTGCCAGCTTTCACCACCAACCGGGCATTCATTATAGCATTCCAGTCCTTTTAGGATACTTCCATCTTCCTGGATCTTTACTTCAGAAAACATCCATTCATTCGTATCAATCTTCTTTTCCTTTTCAATATTGTCAGGCTGCGTGCCCAAAAAGATGTTGTTATAATACCTGTTGTCCCCTCCAAGAATGGTCATCATTCCATGAACAGCAGTGTCATGGGCATAATGATAATGTGTAAAACGATTGGGAACTCTCGCCCATGTTACAAAACCTCCAAAAAGGTTGTTCACAAAGGCCCCACCTTGAGACATGTCATGGAAGCTCATCATGGAAAGCATAATATTGTTGTCAACAAGATATGGACCATGGCTTACTTCCACAAACAAATCCTCAGTATCATTATCATACAACAGGTTCCCGGAAATCCGCGTTCCCTGCGTCTGCCAGTCCATCCATAATCCACGATCACAATTGTGGATGTGATTGTTATAGATCTGACAGTCCAGGGAAGCATGAAGCTTAATCCCGGCAACTTCCGCGCCATTAAAAAGTCTTTTGCTGTGAATACTATATATATGATTGTTGTATATGTGGCTGAAAATTGCTCCCAGGTGTCCGCAGATCCCTGCCTGCTCACAGTCATGAATCACATTGTTCCGAACAATATGCGAACCGATATTATCTTTATTCCATCCGATACGCAGTGCATTAAAAACAACATCCCGCTCATGCTGAGTCCCCTGCTTGGTACCGATTCTTGTCCACGCATTGTGCCCTGTAGAAATCTCTTTCCCGAGGCTGATACCTGTGTTTTTGGAATTACTGATCTCATTGTTTTCAATAATCCAGCCTTTACTCCAATGAGGACCGATCAAGCCTTCCTGAAGAGCAGTCGGTGGAGCCCAGTTAGGAGCTGCCATTGTCAAATGAAACCCTCTTACCGTTATATAATTAATCCCGGTTTTTACAGGCCAAAAGCAGAATTTTCGTACATTGATCTCAATTCTGTTTTCATCTGGATCAAATTGACCGAAGTTTGCATATATTGTAGTATTGACATCATCCGTCTCGCAATACCAGGTATGCAAGGACCATTCCGGTTCCCTTGCTTCGGTATAGGGTTTTGGGGACATGACGTCTTCAAGGCTCTTTGCTTCAAACATCGACTTTCCGTTAATATATACCTCGCCCAAATGGAACTCCCTGTCCCGAGTGAGAAACCAGTCACCCCAGACAACTTCCTTATACGGATTAAAATCTCCGAAGAAAGTATTGGGTAGTACCGTTTTGTATACACTCCCCTCTACCTTCACCCAGTCTGTAATCACCTCCGCGCCGGAGATAACTACCTTTTCGCCTGGTGCAGCCTCATAGGTTATCCTTTCATTGTCACTCGTTCCCCCATTGATGGGGTTGACATGCTCACGATAAACCCCTTCGTGAACAATGATGGTATCTCCGGCTTTTGCATAATCTGCAGCCTGTTGAATCGTCTTAAAAGGTCTTTCTGCGGAACCTGCCCAGGTATCGCATCCCTTTGCAGCAGAAACATGAAATTCTTTTGCCACAATCATAGCCCTCCTGTTAAATCGTTTTTTCCAAATTCTCCCAAGACACCTGTCTGGCCTAAAGGCCACGAATCGATGAAATGTTTTTTTACTTTATATGCAACACAATCAGCCTTTCACTGCACCCATAATCAAACTTTTTTGTACCTGTCCACTAAACACGATATACATAATAATCGTAGGAAGGGTTGCGATTACCAGGCCCGCACCTATTGGCCCCCATTCGGTTTCATTTTCATTGACCATGGAAAAAATACCCACAGTCAACGTCTTCAAACGGTCGCTGTTAATGAAGGTGTTTGCAAACATTAATTCATTCCATGAACTCATATACGTAAAAATTGAAATCGTTGCAATCGCAGGCCTCATCAGCGGAAGAATCAATTTGCCAAAGACTTTATATATACTGCACCCATCAATGCATGCTGCCTCTTCAAGCTCTTTGGGTATACTCTCTAAAAAACCAGTCATAATGAGTATCCCTATTGGAAGTGCAAACGCCACATAAGGGATAATGATCGCTAAATGCGAATTAAGAAGCTTAAATTTTCTGAGTATCATGAACAGCGGCAAAAGTGTAGCGTGAATCGGAACCATCATTCCAACAAGGAAATAAACCAATGTAACTCCGCTTAGCTTCCATTTCATACGTACGATTGCATATGAAGAAGTACATACCAAAAGACTCGTTATAACAATGGTGCTTACCGTCACGATAACACTGTTAATTAAAAACACCAATACATTCCCAGAGGTCAAAGCCTTTATATAATTTGAAACTCGCCAAACCTGTGGCAAGCCAATAACGTTACCTCCAAATATTTCATAATTATCCTTAAAGGAAAATGTCATCAGCCAATAGAGTGGAAATAGCTGAATCACAGCAAAAATACACAAAGCGATGAAAATGAATGTTGAAACCGTTTTTTTAAGTGTTTTGTTCAGTGGTCTATAGAATTCGGTTTGGTTATCCATCTTAAGATCGTATCTTGTCATCTTCTTGTCTTTCATATGTTCACCTCCATTCTCATTCCATTACATCTTTGCTCATAAGCTTTTTAATAGCAACTGTAAACACCAAACATTCAACAATGATAAATATGGCCATCGCACTACCGTAACCATACCGGTATTTGGCAAAGATCGAAGTGTACATCAGTATGGTCGGAACTTCAGTTGCGTGTAACGGACCGCCTCCGGTCATAACATAAATCAGGTCAAATGATTTAAAGGATCCGATTACAGCAAAAATAACGCATACCCGAATAATCGGCTTCATAAGTGGTATACTGATCCGCATAGCGATCGTTAATTCGTTGGCGCCATCAATAAGGGCTGACTCGTAAATCTCTGAAGAAATAGATTTCGCTGAAGCATACATTATAAGCATATGATATCCAATATACTGCCATACGATAACAACAAACACGCATCCCAGAGCCTGTTCCGTGCTTGCAAGCCATCTGCCGGCAAGCGACTCCAGACCAATGCCCCTCAATACTGTATTTAATAAACCATAATCTGGATTATATATTCTTGTCCACAATTGGCCGATGACGACTGTAGAGATAATAACAGGAATAAAATAAATCGTCCTGAATATTTTCTCACCCCTGACTTCCCTCGCCAATATAAGTGCCAGTGTTAAAGCAATCGGCAGCTGTATACCTACAGAAAGAATGGCCAGTATAAACGAGTTAAGTACTGTTCTGGGGAAACCGTCTGTATTATTTTGAAATAATCGAATATAATTATTAAACCCAACAAAAGTGCCTTTGGCAATACCATCCCAATCCAACATACTATAATAGACTGAGAAAAATATAGGCACAATTACGATTACTGTAAACAGTAAGAGAGCCGGGAAAACGAAAAGAAAAATTGCTTTTTTATTCCCTAACAGCTTTTGCACTTTTTTATCTTCCCTTCTAACATGAAACTCTTGTCCTGGACAATTAATTTTCGAATCGAAATAGATTAAAGCATCATCTTATGGAGGAGGTATGTGATCCATTTGCCCAGATGCAAATTACATTCCCCCGCCAATCAAAGAGACCGGCAGGGGAATTCTTATCAGGATAAAGTATTCCTTATTGTTCGTTCAGAGCTTCCTGCATCTTTTGTGCAAACTCTTCCGGAGTTATTCTACCACCAAATATTTCAGCAACCAGCTCTTTGTGTGTCTGAGCATCGTTTCCTACAAGATAGATATCCCAGGCAGATACGTTTCCTTGTGCAGGTTTTGCTATGTTTTCCATGATCTCCAGTTGCAGTGGATCAAGCTTGGACTGATCAAACTTGCTGTAATCCCACATTGGCAATGCGTTACCGGTTAGGAAAAATTGATCAGAAGTAGCTTGAGACAAGTATATCGCAAACTTAGCTGCTTCTTCTTTATGTTTTGTATTGTTTGAAACAAGGAAGGTTACTGCGCCTCCACCCACATAACTGGTTTGATCTACGCCATCAGAAATAGCCGGGAAAGGATGAACTTCGATTTGCCCGTCTACGGCAGAGCCTTTGACTTTACCACCGGCACTGTTCAGGCCATAATACATTGCGACCTTTCCAGAGAAGAACGCAACTTCGGACTCGTCTCTGCTGATACCAAGAGCGTTTGGATCAAATGCTCCTGCTTCAACAAGCTGCTGAAGTCTTTCAGCTGCTTTAATAAAGGGTTCAGTATTATATGATCCCTCTTTATTAAGCGCACTTACAACAGTTTCAGGACCAGCCATACGCAAAGCGATCTGGTTATAGTACCACATGCCAGGCCATAGGTCTTTTTGCCCAACAGCGAGGGGAACGATCCCTTTTTCATTTAAAACTTTAGAGGCATTGATAAGTTCATCAAAAGTTTTGGGTACAGACAGGTTGTTTGCGGAAAGGATCTCGGTGTTAACGAAGAAGGTTCCAACCTGCTGAGTACAGCAAACACCGTAAACTTTCCCATCAAACTCCACTAATGCACCAGGCAGAATCTGAGCCTTGATATCATCAGTAAGAT
>JAAYKJ010000228.1 GCA_012522505.1 Clostridiaceae bacterium | reverse complement strand
TTCTTGCGCCAATGTCTTTCCGGAAACCTGTGTTGGATCGTCTATTCGCACAAGTGTTACGGTCGGTGGCATAGGCAGCAATAGATTCGGCAAGTCGGTTTCTTTATCTTTTAACGGAATCTCAATCTGCAAGGTTCCGTCAGTTTCACTTAAGAGTGAGTCTGACCTGCTTTTCTCCCGTATTTTTTCTGTTGCAACCGGAACGACAACGATTGCAATCATCAATATGATAAGAATATTCAGGATATTCGAAGGCCCTTTTTTTCTGTATCCCTTAACTTTAATCATTCGTAACCCTGTTCCCGGGGGCAAGCCACCTGGATCGCCAGGCAGCCTTGCTCGGACATTTCCCGTTAACGTTTAAATTATATATGCTTGATATAAATAAGTCCAGTGCCGCATATGATAAATTCCGGTTTAGGCGATGTGGTGGTTCAATGCTCACTCAACTTATTTCCCACATATCTATATTTTACCTTAAATGTACCGATATTTATACTAGCTGTATATTATTTACTATATTTGGGGGAAATATGTTCAATTTCATTATTTGTGAGGATGACCTGCATTCAGGTTCAATTATCAAGAGTATTATTGCCGGCTATACCAGCTTTAAGGGCATTGATTGCCAAACTATCCTGTTTCAGAATCATTTCGAAAGAATTATCGATTTTGCTGAAAATAATTTGGAGCACCACAATGTATATTTCATTGATATCATTCTGAATCAGGAGAATACTACTGGTTTACTGCTTGCAAAACAGATTCGTCAAATTGATGTAATGGCGTATCTTATCTTTATTACTTCTTATTTGGAATTCAGTTTGAAAATTTTCCAATACAAATTAAGAGCACTTGACTATATCTATAAGCATGAGGATAACGTTCAAAAGAGAATTTGCGATTGCATAGATACCATAATCCTTGAAACATCCCAATTGCAGAAAACAGATACTTCTCGTCAGATAACCCTCAGAAGTGTAAATCAAATCTATACCATCCGGCTGCAGGATATTATGTATATTGAAACCAGACCAGGTTCAAGACTTCTTTATTGTGTGCTGAAGGATGGCAATATTATTGAATTTCATGATACGCTTAAAGGTGTTCTGAAAAAGCTGGACAGCCGTTTTTTTCAATGCCATCGTTCGTATATCGTAAATACTCGTCAAATCAAAAAGTTGGGAAATGAAAAACAGTTTTATTCCGTAACGATGAATGACGGAAAAGTATGTGATGTTTCAAAACCGAATTGGAAAGAGTTGATTAGCCGTGTTAAAACCTGAACAACCCGCTGCAATCCCTTCCCTTGCGTCAACTATGCTGTTTTTGTCTGCTGTTGGTAAGCCAGAAGGGGTAGAGCATCCGAAATACTATTTCGCTCTTGCTGGCTTATTGATAGTCTCTGTGCTACTGGTTTGTCTTCACGTTTACGCGAAAAAGCAAAATCACCTTCTGGAACAGCAGAAAAAAGAACACAAACAATTGATGGAATACACATCCACGATCGAAGCGCTGTATGAAAACCTTCGAGAGCAGAAACATGATTTTTTGAATGTCCTTTTTTCAATGAATGGTTATGTGGAAAGGGGGCAGATCGATGAACTCAGGAGCTATTATCATTCCATCATTGATACATATGGAGGACAACTGCCGAAACAGTCTTTTTCTTCCTTGAACCTGATCCAGCATACCGGCCTGAAGGGAATGCTCTGTTGTAAATTGAATCACGCTGTTTCCATAGGGATAGACGTTTCTCTGAGCCTTCTGGCACCCATATCTTTTCCGAACATAAATTCACTTGATCTTTGCAGGGTCATTGGCATCTTGCTTGACAACGCGATTGAAGCCGCATGTGAATCTTCTGCAAAAGAACTGCATTTCGGCACGGATGTTGATGCCATATCTGCATCCGTGATTATCTCAAATTCATATCTGAACAAACCCGATTTGACGCAAATTCATAACCGTGGATATTCCACAAAAGCAAAAAACCGTGGCATCGGGCTGTACAATGTGCGTCAAATCCTGGCCAAATCAGAGTCTGTTCACCTTAAGACAACCCTTGAAAACAATCTTTTTATTCAGGAGCTGATCCTATACGCATGACGCTTCATGGAAGCTCTATCACTTTGTTCTCAGCCGATTCACGGTATAATACAAATCGGTTACCTATGATCTGAACAATTTCAGCATTCAACGTTTCGGCCAGTTCTTCACAAGCTTCCCTGGCTTCAATACCCGAGTTCTTTAATACGTTTCCTTTTACGACTTCACGCGCTTCCAGTGCATCGTTCACCTGCTTTATCATATTGTTGGATATTCCGTCTTTCCCAACCTGAAAGATAGTCGGAACAGTATTGGCAATGCTTCTTAAATAACTGCGTTGTTTCCCTGTAAGCATTCAAATCGCCTCCTTATTTCGCTTATCCCATAACCTTTATGGTATATACTCAAATTCTGAATCTTCCCCAACCATTACGGTGTCTCCTTCTTCAATTCCTTTTTCCTCCAATGCTTCAATCACGCCTTTTTGACGTAGCGCACGCTGGAAATATTGCAGAGATTCTCTGTCTTCAAAATTTATTCCGCGCAAAATCCCGCGAATCCATGGACCGTCCACAACATATATGCCGTTATCAATTTCTACCGTAAATGGTTCTTCCTCAACAGCCGTAAACAGCAGTTCTTTGGGCGCAGGTTCATAAACAATGGGCTCGGGCAAAGCTTTCACCTGTTCATAAACATACCCCATCAGTTCCTTTACACCAGCTCCTGTCACGGCACTAATCGGAAATACCCGATAACCTGCTTGTTCCATGGTTGTTGTAAATCCCTTCAGGAATGCATCATTTATCAACACATCCACCTTGTTTGCGGCAATGATCTGGGGACGTTTCGCCAGATCCGGGTTATACTTTTTCAGTTCTCTGTTGATAGCGTGAAAGTCTTCGATAGGATCCCGACCATCCACTGCTGCAATATCAATGACATGAACAAGAATTCTGGTACGTTCGATATGCCGCAGAAAGTCATGACCTAAGCCAATTCCTTCATGGGCACCCTCTATCAGGCCTGGAATATCCGCAACCACAAAGCTTTCCCCTTCGCCCATCGACACAAC